>JAOTYD010000009.1 GCA_029862005.1 Gammaproteobacteria bacterium
AGATACTAAGCGTTATATAGTCTCCCGAATTCGGCAAGCTGCTCTGGTGAGCAACATATTGCCAGGTTCGGTAGAATATCTTTTGTTTCTCGAGTTCGAAGATTTCTGCGGAAAGATAGTACTCGGAGGGTAGGGTAAATGATGTCTCGGCATCTTGCGTTAACGGTTTATGCAGGGGAGGTAATGCCGACATTCTGCTTTAGCCCGGTGCTCAGGAACGACTGTCCATCGCTTTCAGAATCATCGCCTGGTCGATTTCACCGACGATCCTGTCTTCGTCATTAACCACCGCGAGTGGGCCTTCGGTCTGGATGATAAGGTCGATTAATGAGTCGAGCTTGGCGCCCTCGTTGACACGTTGCGCGCCATTGTTCCTGATCGCATCGGAGGCATCACGCATGATCTTGCCGACGCTCAATACCTTGTAGCGTGGCACATCCTCGGTGAATTCGCGCACATAGTCATCGACCGGGTTAGCGACGATTTCTTCAGGTGTGCCGATTTGCACCACGACGCCGTCTTTCATGATCGCGATGTGATCTCCCATTTTAATCGCTTCGAGAAAATCATGCGTGATGAAGATCATGGTCTTGCGCACTTCGGCCTGGATTTTGATGAGCTCGTCCTGCATTTCGCGACGTATCAACGGATCAAGTGCGCTGAAGGGTTCGTCAAAGATCAGGATCTCGGGATCTACTGCCATCGCACGGGCCAGCCCGACTCGTTGTTGCATCCCGCCGGAGAGTTCACGCGGGTAATGATCGGCCCAACCGTGAAGGCCGACCTTTTCCAGCACTTCCAGCGCTTTGGCTTTGCGTTCCTTTTTATCCATGCCGCGAATTTCGAGGCCGAAGGAAATATTGTCGATAACCTTGCGATGCGGGAACAGGCCGAAATGCTGGAACACCATGCTCATGCGAAAGCGGCGTAGTTCGGTGAGCTGGGTGCCGTTATAACCCATGATGTCTTCGCCGTCGATGATCATTTCCCCGGCGGTGGGTTCGATTAATCTTGAAATACAGCGCACTAAAGTCGACTTGCCGCTGCCCGACAAGCCCATGACGACGAAGGTTTCGCCTTTGTTGATTTCAAAAGAAACGTCATTAACGCCGATCACATGTCCGGTTTGCTCCTGTACCTCGGCGCGCGACAAAGATCGGTCGAGGTTCTCCAGTGTCCGTTCGGGGTAGGTTCCGAATATCTTCCAGATATTTTTACAGACGATTTGAGGTGCTTCGGACATTGTAATACTCGTTATCAGCCGATATTTCCGGCTATCTTAGCCTAACGCCGAACGAGCTGTAAACCAGCCGTACCGCTATTGCAGGTGTCGTTGATCGAGGATAAGCTAACACGAATCTGACGGGACGGGGATGTATGGGCGCGGTATTAGAAGAACGGGCACGCTCGGGCTGGTGGAGCGATATCTGGGAAGAACACCGCAGCTGGGTAGTCACTTTTGCGCTGCTTACGGTTTCTCTGGTGATCTGGAAAATTCACGGTGGCGAAACCATATTCCCGAAGAGCTGGATCGAGTCATTTCCGTTCGCCCAACAAACTGACGCCTTCAAAGACAAGTTTTTTCCTGTTATTCAACCATCGACGCGCGTGGTCGCCGCCGGTGTCGTCTGGTTTTACGAGTTGATGGTCGATTTTCTGACCTTTACCCAGTGGCAGGTAGTATTCGTTATCCTGGTGTTACCGGCATTTGCCTATGGTGGTTTGCGCCTGGGCCTGCTCGGTATCATCGCAGTCGGATCATGGTTGGTGCTGGACTTCTGGGACGAATCGATGGAAACCCTGAGCCTGATGTGTATTTCGATCCTGATAGCGATCGTCAGCGGAGTGCTGCTGGGTGTTATGGCGTCGCAAAGCGATCGTTTCGAGGCATTCATCAAACCGATTCTCGATACCATGCAGACGCTACCCGCCTTTGTCTACCTGATCCCGGCATTTTACCTGTTCGGTATCGGCGCGCCCGGCGCGATTCTCGCAACCGTAATTTACGCACTGCCGCCGGTCGTTCGCCTGACCAATCTGGGTATTCGCCAGGTCCCGGCCGGGATCGACGAAGCCGCGACATCTTTCGGTGCGACCCGGGTGCAATCGCTTATCAAGGTCAAGATTCCACTCGCGATGCCGTCAATTAAACTGGGTGTCAACCAGACCGTGATGATGGCACTGGCGCTGGTTGTACTGGCGACTTTCATCGGTTCGCCGGGGCTGGGAGATATCGTGTTCCAGGGGCTGCAACGTCTCAATGTCGGCAAGGCGCTCGAAGGGGGACTCGCGATCGTGCTGATGGCGATCATCCTCGATCGCGTGACCTACGCGATGGGACACATCGAACAAACCAGGGGCAGCCAGCACGATCATGTATTTCGGTTGTTTCCACAGGGACTGGAGAATATCAAGCCGATACTGTACATCGAATACGGCATCGACTGGATATGGCATCGAATAGCCCAGGTTGGGAATTTGGTCGCGCTGACCATTACCTCGCTGGTATGCAGGCTGGTTGCAATCTACGATTCGGATTTTGCCGGCAAGGTACGTGACATCATGCTGGCGCGCAGTTTCCTGATCGCGAGCCTGGTGTTGATCGCGGTTTTGATGCTGCTCGACGCCTACACCGACCTGTTTGGTAAATTCCCGCGCGAGTGGGAATATCGTTTCCGCACCCCGGTCAACCAGTACATGGATGAATTGATCACCAACGATCTGTTTTACGCGATTACGCAGGGAATCAAGGAAACGCTGTGGTATGGATTGATCAATCCGCTGAATAGCTTTTTGAAAGGTTTGCCCTGGTGGTACACCAGCCTGGTGTTCGTCGTGGGCGCCTACTTATTCAGCGGCCGCGGACTGGCTATCGCGACTTTGCTGGGACTGCTGTTTATCGGTGCCACCGACCTGTGGTTGTTCGGCATGATAACGCTGTCAACCGTTCTCGTCTCGGTACTGATTTGTTTTATATTTGGCGTGCCGCTGGGAATTTTATCGGCTTACAGTAAAACCACCGATACCATTCTCAAACCGATACTCGATACGATGCAAACGATGCCGGTGTTCGTCTACCTGGTACCGGTCGTCATGTTTTTCCAGGGTGGGCAGGTGTCGGCGGTGATCGCTACCGTGATCTATGCGCTACCGCCTATTGTACGCTGCACCACGCTGGGTATTCGCGAGTTGCCCGAGCAGATCGACGAGGTTTCGAATTCGTTCGGTGCCTCGACGGTACAGACCCTGGTCAAGGTCAAGATTCCAATGGCGATTCCGGCGGTTATGCTCGGTATCAACCAGGGCATCATGATGGCGCTGGCGATGGAGGTCGTTACCCCGTTGATCGGCGGCAAGGGGCTTGGCCTGGCCGTGTTCGACGGTATGAACATGGCGAGCATAGGCCTTTCGCTGCAGGCCGGTATCGGGATTGTACTGCTCGCGATTATTCTCGACCGTATGTCACAGGCCTGGACCAAAACCCAGCGCGAGGCAATGGGATTGACCTGATTAATGGCAAGAATTTAGCGACTCGACAACTGCATTGACAGTCAGTATTATCGATCCAACCCGTCCTAACTGGCGGAAAAAATTACAATATCCGAAGAGAGGAGAAGTTAAAATGTCAATAAAACTAAAAGCCGCGTTGGCGTCTGTAATACTGATGCTTGGCGTCGGTTCGATTCCTTCCGTGGAGGCAGCCAAGCGCCTTACCGTACCCGATCCGGACTGGACTGGTGGTGTAATCACCTGTCGCACCATTCAATATGTGTTGGAAAACGAGTTGGATTACAAGGTCAAGACTGTAGCCATTCCTCAAGGACCTGGCGTTTGGGAGGGGATTCGCGCAGGGGACCTGTTTTACAACTGTGAAACCTGGCCTTCCTACAATCCCACCAAGGAAAAGTACCTCAGTGAATATGGTGGTGATGGATCGGTAACTATCATTGCAGATACTGGCATCATCGGCGAGACGGCCTATTGGGTACCGCGTTACATGATCGAAGGAGATAGTGCACGCGGGATTCCCGCATCGGCTCCGGATCTAAAATCGTTCAAGAACCTGAACAAGTATAAGCACATGTTCAAGAGCCTGGAATCAGGCGACCGGGGTAACCTGATCGGCTGCCCGGTCTCCGCCTGGGCCTGTGAAGATCAAAAACGAATGGATGATCTGGGTGTTGATTTTTACGCGCAGGCGCTCGGCTCGGAAACAGCCCACTGGGCCGAAATGCTTGCCAAGTACAAGCGCGGTGAACCCTTCATAGCCTATGCCTGGGCGCCCCATTGGATACATGCGGCCCTGGACCTGGTTGAAGTGGAGCTGCCGCCGGAAGCTGCCTGGCCAGATGATATTACCTTTAAATACGCCAATCCGGATCTGATGAAAGAACATCCCGAAGCAGTTGAAGTAATCAAAAAGCATCGCCTGACCAATGCTCAGCAGGCGGGCATGATTTATGAAATCGATGTCAAGAAACGCGATGTTGACGAAGTTGTCGAAGAGTGGATGGAAGCCAACGAAGCCATCTGGCGTAAGTGGCTGCCGTAGGCTGGTTCTCAATCGAGTGCAATCAGGCTCCCGCGGGAGCCTGATTTGTTTGTGGCCTGGTTAATTTAATCCACGAAACGAAATGAGTGGCAGCAATGTAATCGTTTTTATGTCGGATGAGCATACCTGTTCGGTCATGGGTGCCTATGGGAACCAGCTCGTGCATACCCCGACACTAGATAAACTCGCTAAAGGCGGAGCGCGTTTCGACAACGCCTATACACCGTCGCCGATCTGTATCTCGGCGCGCGCCAGCTTCGCCACGGGAACCCAGGTGTTCGAGCATCGCTGCTGGTCATCGGCCGAACCCTATTACGGTCAGCAGCAAAGCTGGATGCATCGTTTGCGCGATCGAGGGCACGAGGTTGTCTCGATTGGCAAGCTACATTATCGTTCCGCGGCTGACGACGTTGGTTTCAGCGCGCAAATTTTGCCGATGTACCTGGCCAACAACGGTGCCGGTTGGCCACAGGGTTTACAACGTAAACCGATGGGAAGTTTCCCGGATTCAGTCGAAATGGCCGCGATTCTGGGGCCTGGCGAAACCAGTTATACGAAGTATGATCGCGACATCACCGCAGCCGCGGTTAACTGGCTTGAACAGCGCCGGGATTCTGATTCCAGGCCGTGGGTACTGTTCGTGTCCTTCATCTGTCCGCATTTTCCACTGTCAGCGCCACGGGAATTCTATGATCTGTACCAGGATGTAGACTTGCCGCAACCCTATGATCGCAACCCGTCTACACAATTGAAGCACCCGGTAATCGACCAGATGCGCTGCTTCTGGGATTATGCTGACCACTTTGATCGTGACAGTGAAAAAATTGGGCTTAAGAATTACTATGCGCTGTGTAGTTTTCTTGACGATAATATCGCACAGGTATTGTCCGCGCTGGACAGTTCAGGGCAGGCTGCCAACACGCAGATAATTTATACCAGCGACCATGGTGACATGACTGGCAATCATGGTATCTGGGGCAAATGCTACATGTACGAGGATTCGGTTGGCATTCCGATGACATTAAGTGGACCCGGTATCGAGTCCTCGGTAAACCCGACGCCAGTTTCGTTAACCGATCTGGCGGCAACAATCGAACATGCGGTTCATGGAGAGGTGCATGCTGCGGAAAATAGCTGGTGCAGCAGGCCCTTGCAGGGGTTTGTCAATCATCCGGAACCCGAGCGTCCGATTCTGAGTGAATATCACGATGGTGGCAGCCCCTGCGGCATTTTCATGCTGCGGCAAGGGCGCTGGAAGTACGTGTATTTTTCCGAGGGATATCCATCACTGCTATTCGATATGGAAAATGATCCCCGCGAATTGGTTAACCTCGCCGACGATGTGACACTTACCGGCAAGCTTGCCAAATTGGATCAGTTGCTATTTCAGATTCTCGACCCGGAGGAGGTTAATCGGCAAGCCTTTGCCGATCAGGAAATAATGATCGAGACACTTGGCGGTATGGATGCAATTCTGGCGTTGCCGAGTTTTAATCACACGCCGATCGGTTGAGGCTACAATCTTTTTAGCTCGCCGATTGCAATACCCTGTTCACCGGCGATCGCATAAAGCAGGTATATTTTACCATCTTCCTCAAAGATCGCTGGATCACGAAGTTGATTAACACGTTGTTTGACGGCTCCATATTCAGATGCGCGCGGTATCATGTCGGCTCCTTCCCAGGACTTTTGTGCGCGATGGATTTCACAGGTCTCACTTAATTTCCACTGTTGCCAGTCGGCTTCCATATCCAGCCTGGACAGCAGTATGCGTTCGGGGGAGTCGCCAACCCGGCTCCAGAGTACATACCAGTCATTTCCGTGTTGCAGCAATGCGTGATGGCGAATGGATTCCTGCGTCAATCGGGGACCTGTTTCAAACTCACCCAACCCGTCGCGCGAACGATAGAGTTGTCCGGGCATGGCAATCGCGTAGAACCAGTCAGCATGAAAGAAGATCCTGAAATAGGGTGAACCTATTATTTCCATTCGGGCTGCAAAATTAAGCCCGTCCCGAGACAGCGCGACCCGGCTGCGTTGTCTGCCATCCTCCAGGCGACCATGGTAGTAGAGTCGAATTTGCTCGGTCTGGTGATCAACCCAGACATCGGGCGAGGCGATGTGGGGATAGTTGCCATCGGTGCCGCGTGCCATGTAATCACGCGCTTCCTGGTGCAGTTGTGCATCAGCAGGGGTCTGGCTTGCAAACAGGCTACGTTCGATCTCGAGAGGCGCTGGCGTTATCATTTGCCAGGGACCGACGAGGTCATCGCTGGCGGCAAGCCGAATCGAGCGGCCCTCGTGGTGGGCAAAGTAGAGCAGGTATTTAGCCGGCGGATCGGGTAACCATTCGGGTGCCGCGATCAACGAGGGTCCGTTAACGTTGCCTTCGAGCTCGGGATGATCGTCGACACTGATAATCGGACCATCATGGAGGTAATCGAAGTAAAACATTACCAGGGCGTAATGTTACGCAGTGGCGGAGCCCTCGCGCGCACGCTCATCGAGCAGGCCGGTCAGCCAGTCCGGATCCATTTCCGGTACCGAGGATAACAGCAGCTTGGTGTAATCAGGGTAGGGCGGCGACAGGATTTCACTTTTCATACCCTGCTCGACGACGCGACCTTCAAGCATGACGACGATTTGGTCCGAGATCGCCTTAACCGTCGCAATGTCGTGAGTTATAAAGATATAGGTCAGATTGAGCTCTTTCTGCAGGCGCAGTAACAATTCGAGAATACCCTTTTGCACGATCTGGTCGAGTGCCGAGGTTACCTCGTCGCAAATGATGAGTTCCGGATCGGCTGCGAGTGCCCGCGCGATACAGATGCGTTGTTTCTGTCCCCCGGAAAGTTCGGCCGGCAGGCGCTCGATAAAGGTTTCGTCGAGTTCAATCATTTCGATCAGTTCAAGCAGGCGTCGGTCACGTTCCTTACCGCGCAATCCCAGGTAAAACTCGAGCGGTCTACCGATGATATCGCGTACCGTATGGCGTGGATTCATCGCGGTATCGGCCATCTGGTAGATCATCTGGATTTTCTGTAACTGGTCGACACTACGTTCCTTGAGTGTGGGCGGCAAGGCTTTGCCATTGAACAGGATCTGGCCTTTTGACGGTGGTAGTAATCCGGTGATCGCGCGCGCCGCCGTTGACTTGCCGGAACCGGACTCGCCCACGATAGCGACCGTATGTCCACGAGGCACTTCGATGGTTACATCATCGAGTACCTTGGCACTTCCAGTGTAGCTGGCATCGACGTGATCAACCTTTAGAATAACGTCTGCCGATTCTTCTTCAGGCTTTTCGATCGAACGTACCGACCACAGTGATTTCGTGTATTCTTTTTTGGGCTGGGACAGCATTGTGCGGGTATCGGAATCCTCGATCGTTTCGCCATAACGTAACACCTTGATGACGTCGGCCATTTGCGCAACCACGGCAAGGTCATGGGTGATGTAAATTGCCGCGGTATTGTATTGCTCGACAATTCTGCGCATCGAAGCCAGTACCTCAACCTGCGTGGTTACGTCTAGCGCAGTCGTCGGCTCATCAAATATTATGAGATCAGGACGAGGAGACATCGCCATCGCAGTCATGACACGCTGCAGCTGGCCACCGGATACCTGGTGCGGGTAACGATCGCCAATAGAATCTGGATTCGGTAACTGCAGATCGCGATAAAGCTGGCGGGCATCCCTTTTAGCCTCGTCCTCCGGTTTTATTCCCTTGCGCACTGTAGATTCGACGGTTTGTTCAATCAGTTGGTGGGCCGGATTGAACGACGCTGCCGCGGATTGTGCGACATAGGCAATCCGGGAACCCCGCAATGCGCGCCTCTCTTCTGCCGTGGCTTTCATCAGGTCGATATCGTCGAACATTATGCTGCCACTGGTAATGCGACAACCCGGTCGCGCAAAACCCATCGCCGCCAGTCCCAGGGTAGATTTTCCGGCACCGGATTCACCGATTAAACCCATGACTTCACCGCGCCGCAGGGTGATGTCGACGCCCTTGATGATTTCATGCCAGCGATCGTCGCTGTAGCCATCGATAACGATATCCTTCATTTCCAGCAGGATATCGCCTTTCTTTCCCCTTGATTGATCACTCATAGCTGTTTTCTCTACGTGACGGCTCAGTCCTTCAGACCACTGGATTTATGCAGGAACCAGTCGACCACGAAGTTGACTGCGACGGTCAGCAGGGCAATCGCGGCGGCCGGTAACATCGGGGTCATCGCGGCGGTTATGTCGTACTCCGCAAACTGGATCAGGCCCGCGGTTTCACGCACCATCGAACCCCAGTCGGCTGTGGGTGGTTGAATACCCACACCGAGAAAAGATAGCGCCGCGATCGTCAGGAACACGAAACAGAAGCGCAAGCCGAATTCAGCCACCAGTGGCGGCATGATATTGGGCAGGATTTCCCGGTACAGGATCCAGAACAACTTTTCGCCGCGAAGCCTGGCGGCTTCGACGTAATCCATGACCACCACGTTCAGCGACACCGCGCGCGCGATGCGGAAAACCCGGGTGGAGTCGAGAACCGCGATAATAATAATCAGGTTAAGCGTGTTAGCGCCAAACATCGACAGCAGGATCAATGCGAAAATCAGGCTCGGAATCGCCATCAGGACATCGACCGAGCGGCTCAGCAGGTTATCGAGCCAGCCATTATTATTGATTGCCGCGGTAATCCCGAGACCGCCGCCGATGATGAAGGCAAACAGTGTTGTTACAAATGCGATCCCGACCGTGTTACGTGCTCCATAAATCAGGCGGGATAGAATGTCGCGACCGAGTTGATCGGTGCCGAACATGAATTCTTCACCCCACGGGGCATACGACAAATCGAAGATTTCGGCTTCGCCATGGGGCGCCAGCAACGGCGCAAACAGCGCGAAGAATACGTAGATCGTAATTACCGACAGGCCAAACAATGCCGTGGGTGGTGCGGATTTCAGGCCTCGCCAGACGTTTTCAAGAAATGTGCGCCGCGCCTTGATCAGGCCGACTTCACCGGCGGCAGAATATCCCTGGTCGGCCAGTTCCGCGGGGGCGTGTCCCAATCCCTGGTCGGCAAGTTCGGCCTCGTTACTGGGGGTGATATCGTCGTCGGTTTTCATCGTGGGTGTAACAGCCGCGGATTGGTTATGATTGAAATAATGTCAGCGAACAGGTTGAGCAGGATGTAAGTCGCGGCGAAGATCATTGCGCAGCCCTGAACCACCGGTACGTCGCGTGTCGTCACCGCATCGACCATGAGCTGACCAACGCCGGGATAAACGAAAACCACTTCGACAACGACCACGCCAACCACGAGGTAAGCCAGGTTGAATGCGATGACCGTGACAATTGGCGCCCAGGCATTGGGTAAGGCGTGGCGCAGGATTATCTCAGATTTACTGGCGCCCTTGAGATCGGCCATTTCAATGTAGGGACTCGCCATCAGGTTGATGATCGCGGCGCGCGTCATGCGCATCATGTGCGCCACGATAACCAGGGTCAAGGTTAATGCCGGGAGAAAGGTCAGGTAAACCCGTTCCCAGAATTCTGCCTCGGCGCCAATATTGGCTAGCGATGGGAACAGCTTGGTAAATGATGACAAGAACAAAATCAGCAAATATGCCACGAAAAATTCCGGAAATGATATAGTGGTCAACGTCATCGCGTTAACCATGCGATCGTAAATTGAATTGCGGTAAAGCGCCGCGGTTATGCCGAGGAACAGGGCCAGGGGTACCGAAATTATTGCCGCCATTGAGGCAAGAAACAGCGTGTTGGCGAGCCGCGGTGCCAGTAACTCGATAACCGGGCGGGAGCGGTCGGCGCCTCCCGAAGAACCCCGGCCGGAGAACGAATTGCCCATGTCGCCAGTCAATATTCCACCCAGCCAGTCGAAATAACGTTCATGTATGGGTAGGTCAAGCCCCAGTTCCTTGCGAAATGCGGCAACGGTTTCAGGCAGTGCCGCCTGTCCGAGCACGGCTTCGCCGAAATCGCCGGGTAAAAATTCGATGGAACTGAACAGAATCAGCGACACCACAAAAAGCGTGACCAGGCCCAGGCCAAGTCGTTGCAGTATGGTGCGAATTACTGGATGCACGGTGATTCCCCTCCAACGAACCAGTCTATTCAATTCCCCGTGAATAGCGGCCAAAATCTAATTATTGTAAAAAGGTAATGGGCCGCAGCCCATTACCCTTGTCTTTACTTTTAGACGAACCACCAACGTTCGGCGTTCTTGTTGCCATCGAATTCCCAGTTACCTGCAACCTTATCGGGATGACCGATCTTCTTGCTGACCGCGTGGATATTGTTGGCAAACATCGGCACCAGGGAGCCGCCGTCGTCGTTAACAATGACCTGGCATTCGTAGTACATTGCGCGACGCTTGCTGGTATCGAGTTCGGAGCGAGCCGCTACTACCAGTTTGTTGAACTTGTCAGCCGCAGGAGTGTCTTTCCATGCGGTGTCGTTCCATTTACTTTCCGCGACATACGCTGCGGTAAACATCCAGTCCTCGGTCGGCCGACCACCCCAGTAGCAGGCGCACCAGGCTTTCTTGTTCCAGACATTGGACCAGTAGCCGTCCTTGGGTTCACGCACGACATTGACATCTATTCCAGAGGCGGCAGCTGAGTCCTTGATCAACAGAGCGGCATCAACCGCACCGGAGAAAGCAGCCTCCGAGGTGCTGAGATCGAGTTTGACGCCTTCCATACCGGCTTTCTTCAGGTGAAATTTGGCCTTGTCGGGATTGTACATGCGCTGTGGCATTTCGCTGTTGTGATATGGATTTGCAGTCGAGATCGGGTGATCGTTACCCATGGCGCCATGCCCGAGCAGTATTTTCTTCACCAGTGCCTCGCGATCGACCGACAGTTTTACTGCCATGCGTAGGTCATAGTTGTCAAACGGTGGCTGGTCGAGGCGCATCGGAAAGGTGTAATGCAGGGTGCCCGTAACTTCGAGGATCTTGAGGCTGGGGTTGCGGCCGAGCAAGTGTACGGTCTTGGGATCGACCCGGTTAATAGCGTGGACTTCCTGGTTCATCACCGCACTTTGACGCGAGGTAGTATCGATCAGTGCAATGGTTTCGACCTCGTCGAAATGGGCACGACCCGTCTTGAAGTAATTGGGATTGCGCTTGAAGGTTGCGCGCACACCCGGCTCGAAGCGATCGATGATGTAGCCGCCGGTTCCAAAACCGGCCTGCCAGTCCATTTCGCCCTTGAAATCGGGGAATATTGCGAAGTGGTAGTCGCTGAGAATAAACGGAAAATCGGCATTGCCGGCGCTGAGCTTAAAGGTGATTTCCATCGGTCCGGTTTTCTTCATATCCACCACTGGCTCTAGCAGTGACTTACCCGCTGATTTCGTATCCTCGCCACGGTGATGATTCATTGACGCAATTACGTCTTCCGGCGTTAATGATTTCCCGTTATGGAACTCGACACCCTGACGCAGCTTGATGATCCAGGTTTTAGCATCCGTGCTGGCTTCGAAGCTTTCTGCCAGTTCGGGTGCGATCTGTCCTTCGTTATCGACTTCGAACAGATGATTGGCGTAGGTGTAAACCACATTTTGCATGAAGCCGTTTTCATGGGTACCGGGATCCAGCGTATCGGTGGTTGATCCATGTGCTGTACCCTGGACAAATCTTCCGCCTTTCTTCGGCATGGCTGCGTGCACGGATTGTGATAGCAGCGTCGCAGCAAACGGTGCGGCCAGACCCAGGGCGCTCGCGCGCTTGATAAATTCGCGCCGATCGAGTTTTCCCTCTTTCGCCGCTTTTTCGAGATCTTTGATGTCCGCCATTGGTCTATTTCCTCAAGATTTAATTGTGATAATTACCAGGTAATATTTTTTGTCCTGATATGACGCCTGTTACTTGCTTATATGTAGAGCGCCGTCGTGAGGTTGTTTTAACATGAATCAGGTAACAATATCAATTTTTAACCAGCAGTTGAGCCTGCCAGAAACGGTGATATCCCCTTACCGTGCAAAGGTTTCCGGGGTTTAACGGCAATCGGGTCTAGAGCTTGTCGAGCAGCGAATTGATGTATTGCGTGCGCAACGCGATATCTTCCTCCAGGTGCTTGATTTCTTCCCTGATCATCGCCGCCAGGTCCACTCCCTTGCCCCGGGCAGTCTTCAACGCTTCGAGCTCATGCAGGGCTTCCCGAAACGCCGGCGAGCTTTCAAACAGCGTTTCGGTCTGCCGGGTACCGCTATCGACCAGCACCGATTTCTTGATCTGCGGAAACTTGTAGCGTCGACTGACCGGCAGCAACGAACCCTTCTTGCGGTCGTAGGTAACATGCAGGATATCGGTGCGTCCCACCGTGTAAATCGCAAATTTTTCGATTTCCTCAGGATGTTTAATTCCCATTTCGGTCAGTTTTGGATAGTCACTCATGTCATGTTAATCCTGTGTTGGTTATGGGACGTGGACCTGCGGATCTTCCTGGCCCAGCTTTTCGTAACCCAGCAGTATTTTCTGCGCTTCGGCTTCGGCCTCCTGCAACTGTTCGAGTGTCAGGTGGCAGGAAATCTGGTGACCTTTTTCAAGCTCCAGCGTTGGCGGCGTCTTCACTTCACAGGTACCGTCGATGGCGAGTGGACAGCGATTGTAGAATGGACAACCTTTCGCGGTAATTTCGACGCCCCGTGCTATACCCACCGCCATCTCCCGTTTCTTCATCGTGTCCTCGAGCCAGCCGATGCGCAGTTCCGGTACCGAGCTGATCAGCAGGCGCGTATACGGGTGGAACGGTGGTTCCAGCACTTCGTCGGTGGGCCCTTGTTCGACCACCCGTCCGGCATAGAGTACGACTATTTCATCGGCAAACGAGGCCACCGTGGATAGGTCGTGACTGATAAAAACAAAGGATACCCCGGTCTTGTCACGCAGCGCCGTCAGTAACTTGATGACATTGGCGCCAACGATGCTATCGAGTGCCGATGTCACTTCGTCACAGAGCATGACTTCAGGATTTGCCGCGAGTGAGCGTGCCATGTTGATACGCTGTTTCTGGCCGCCGGAGAGTTCCATCGGGTAGCGGCTTGCGAATGCTGCCGGTAATTCGACCATTTCCAGGATCTCGGCAACCTTGGCATGTTTTTCCTTGCCTTTGAGCCCATGATAGAACTCGAGTGGTCGACCGATAATATTACCGATCAGCTGTTTTGGATTGAGCGCGGTATCGGCCATCTGGAACACGAATTGAACTTTCTGCAATTCAGATAACTTGCGATCGTGCAAATCACCTTCGAGTTTTTTACCGTCGAGAATGATGTCGCCGCGGGCTGGCGGTAACATTCCGGCCATGACACGGGCCAGAGTTGATTTACCACAGCCCGACTCGCCGATGACGCCGACCACGTGGCCATTCCTGACGCTGACATTGATATCCTTCAGGATCGGAATCACGGGCTCGCCATCGACGATACCGCCATAGCCTGCGGTCATATCCTTGACCTCGATATTGTCGATATCGCGGTGGTGCTCATGCGTTAATTCGACGCCCATACCAGCCTCCGGTTTGGGTCGCACCGCTTCCATCAGGCGCTTGGTATAGGCGTGTGTCGGATGGTTAATAATTTGATCAGCAGATCCCTGTTCCATGATTTCGCCGCTGTAGAGCACGACGATGTGGTCCGCAACCTGGGCTACGACCGCCAGGTCGTGGGTAACGTAAACCGCGGCCGAGTTTTCTTCGCGAATTACTTTCTTGAAGGCTTTCAGGACTTCGATTTGCGTGGTTACATCGAGCGCCGTGGTGGGTTCGTCGAGCACCATCAGGTCGGGTTTGCCGCACAGCGCCATGGCCGCCATCAAGCGTTGCAATTGACCACCGGACACCTGGTGCGGATAACGGAATCCAATGCGGTCGGCATCGGGCAGTTCCAGTGCATGGTACAACTCGATTGCACGATCGTTAGCCTGTGCCTGGGTCAGGCGACCATGCAATACCGCCGCCTCGGTGACCTGTTCGTTGATCGTGATTGCCGGGTTGAAGGTTGCCGCCGCGCTTTGTGCGAGGTAGGCAACGTTACCGCCGCGCAATTCGCGTTGTGCCAGCGGCGGCATGGTCAAGACATCTTTGCCGAACAACTGGCATTCGCCCCCGGCAAAATGCAGCCCAGGTTTGGTATAGGCCAGCGTCGCTAACGATATTGTTGTCTTGCCCGAACCGGATTCGCCGATCAGGGCAACCACTTCACCCTTGTGGATATCGAAACTGACACCCTTGACGATCGGAACTTCCTCGCCATCATCATTGGTGGCGCTGATCCTGAGGTTTTTTACTTCGAATAGTTTTTCCCGGTTCATATTAAATTTTGCTCCATCGTGCTACACCATTTTCTTCGCGAGGCTGCCACCGGACTTGGCGGAAATGTCATCGACGATCAGGTTGATCGCGATGGTGAAGGACGCGATTGCGACCGCTGGCCAGATTGCCGCGTAGGAGCCGTAGGTCAGGCCCTGCAGGTTTTCGCGCACCATGCTGCCCCAGTCGGAAGCCGGTGGCTGCACGCCCAGCCCGAGGAAACTCAGGCTCGAAATGAACAGCACCACGAATACGAGGCGTAAGCCGAAATCAGTCGCCAATGGCATTGCCGCATTCGGTAATACTTCGGCCCTGATAATCCACCAGATACCTTCGCCGCGGGTGGCCGCGGCTTCGACATAATCCTGCACCATGATGTCCTGCCCGAGCGCACGTGCAATACGGAATACGCTGGTGGCATAAATCACCGCCGCGGTGCCGATTAGAATGGGGATCGACGAGCCGAGCGCGGCGATTACGATCAAGCCCAGCATGATCGTCGGCAACGCGAGTATCGCATCGTTCACCCGGCTGATCCCCATGTCGATCCAGCCGCCCTTGACCGCGGCGAGGATGCCGAGCGTTATCCCCATCAGGTAAGCGAGCAGGGTCGCCGCCAGCGAAATGCCGATGGTGTTGCGCGCACCGAAAAGTATGCGTGACAGGGTGTCGCGGCTGAGATAATCGGTACCCAGGTAGAAGTAACCGTACTCGCCCTGGCCGGCCGGCAGGAAGCTGTCATCGCCGTCCATGTCCATTTCATGAAAGGGTGCAATACTCGGTCCGATAACACAGATCACCAGCCAGAATACAACTACCCCGACCGAGACCCATCCAACCCATGACAGCCTGAATTTACGTTTTGGCGGCGCATCGGGTAATTCGGCAAACGAGTCCAGTTCCGCGAGAACTTCTTCTTCTTTTTTGCTAGCTGTTTGTTCAGTCATTTTTATGTCCCCCAACTATTTCGGGTTGCGCAAGCGCGGATTGGAAAGTATCGATCCGACATCGGCAATCAGGATCAACACTACGTAGGTGGCGCAGAAAATCATCGCGCAGGCCTGCACCAGCGGCAGATCGCGCGTCTGCACCCCATCGATCATTAATTTCGCGAGACCGGGATAGGCGAAGATGGTTTCGACGATGACCACGCCACTCACCAAGTAGGCCAGATTCAACGCAATGACGTTTATGATCGGTCCGATCGCATTAAAGAAAGCGTGGCGCAGGATAATGCGGCCACGCGGTACACCCTTGAGGATGGCCATTTCGATATAGGGGGAACTCATGACATTGAGAATACCGGCGCGGGTCATGCGGATCATTTGCGCGGAGACCACGATCACGAGGGTGATCAGTGGCATCGCCAGCGCCTTCATCAGCTCGAGGAAGCTTTCTTCGCCGGTCATGTAGGCAGTGGAGGGCAGCCAGTGCAATTCGACCGCGAGGACTAATACCGCTACCGTGGCGATGAAAAACTCGGGTACCGAGATCAGGCTCAGGGTGCCAAAGGTGACGATGCGGTCGAGCCAGGTACCCGGATGCATCGCGGCCCACAGGCCGAGTGCGATCGAGATAGGGATCGATATTACCGCTACCCATCCGGCCATCATCATGGTATTGCCCAGACGCCCGCCGATCAGGCTTGATATGGTTGCGCCCCCGGCCTTGGAGATGCCCAGGTCGCCGGTCATCATGTTGCCAAGCCAGGAAAAGTAACGCACGTAGCCGGGTTGATCAAGACCGAGTTGGGCGCGCAGTGCTGCCAGTGTTTCCGGCGTCGCACTTTGCCCGAGAACGATTTGTGCTACGTCCCCGGGTAATATGCTGGTGGCAATAAATACGATAATGGAAACCACGATTAAGGTAGCGAAACCGATGCCAATTCGCTGCATGACCATTCGCGTCATCATTGGATACTTCCCCCGTTATAATTCTTTTACAACGAAAAAGGCCTGTATAAATTCATTTATACAGGCCCTGTTCGTACTGTTTTGACTACTACTTACGCGAGCCAGATAAATTCAGGCCATTCGCAGGCACCTAATTGCCCCAGCGGTACCGTGGGCATTCCCATGACGTTATCAGCGATACCGTCGTTGATGTTGGAGAATGCAGGAATAACCATACCGCTACCTTCGTGGATCAGGGTTTGCATTTCACAGTACAAGTCGTGACGTTTGACCGGATCCGTTTCCGCTAGAGACAGGGCTAATAGCTCGCCCATGCGCTCATTGTTCCAGAAGGTGTCGTTCCAGGCAGCACCCGGGCCAAACTGAATCCCCATTTGCGAATTCGCGGTTGGACGCATGTTCCAGGATACTACGTTGAGCGGTTCTTTCATCCAGACTGCACCCCAATAGCCGTCGGTCGGCACTTTTTTCAGTTTCAGATCGAAGCCGATCTTGGCGCAGTTGGCCTGCGCAGTCAGGCAGGCATCTTCGATACCGCCCATCACCGGGGCCACGAAGAGTTCGGCAGAGCTATATCCGGACTTCTTGAAATGAAACTTGGCTTTATCGGGATCGTATTGGCGTTGTGGCAATTCATGGCAAAAATCCTTACCGTGCGCAATCGAAACTGGTGTGTCATTACCGAGCGTTCCCTTGCCCTTGAGAATACGTTTGACGATGCGCTCGCGATCCTGGATGTACTTCATGCCCAGGACAAAATCATCGTTGCTACCGGGTTCGGTATTCTTCAGGCAACAGATTCCCATTTGCAACGCAGCTGGAGTCGACAGCAGGGTGACGTTTTTCGCGCTTTCTACCTGGCGGAATGCATTGGGTTCAATCTGGGTGACTAACTGCATATCGCCCGAAATCAGTGCGTTGACGCGTGCCACCGGATCGGTGATCGCGGTAATTTCACAGGCATCGAGATGCGCGCCCTCACGCCAGTAATTTTTGTTGCGGACATGCACCGATTTCACACCGGGCTGGAATGATTCCATGACAAAAGGCCCGGTACCGATACCGTCGCCGGTGCTGCCATTCTGCACGATCTTGGTCTGGAACAGGCCGAGCAGGGTCGGCAGGTCGGCATTGGGTGATTCAAGGATCGCCTTGACTTCCATCGGCCCGGTTTTCTTCCATTCCTTAACCGATGCCAGCACCGCCTTGATGACCGAGGTCGAATCTTCACCCTGGTGGCGCTTCATCGTGTAGACGACATCATCGGCGGTCAGTTTTTTGCCATCGTGGAATGTAACGCCGCTACGAATCTTGAAGGTCCACTCGGTCGCATTGCCGTTCGGCTCGAACGATTCCGCCAGTTCGGGCTGCGGGCTAAGGTCATTTGCATGCTGGATCAGGCTGTTATAGGTTGCGCGACCACGGGTGTAATCGATGGTCGAGGTAAACAGCGTGGGATCGAGTTGATCGTCGGGTCCGTGCAGATTGGACGACATGCGCACCGAGCCGCCTTTTTTCGGGGTTGCTGCAATTGCTGCTTTGCCGTCGAATAACAGATGCTCGGCTGCAACCAGCGAGACGCCGGTAACCATGGCCAACTTCATTGCGTCGCGTCGGGTAACGGTACCGCTACCACCCTTCACCATTTTATCGACTAGATCCTGATCGGCCTGGGTCAAATCTCTGAAATTCAGTTCAGATTTGGGTTTATCGTCTTTCATTTTTACTCCTCGGGTTGGGTATCTCTCTTTATATTGCTGTTGTCTTAATGAACGCAACCTTAATTCAGATAGATTATGATTTTCTACCCGAGTTGAGGCGAGACTGCGAATAAGCCAGCTTTATCGAACCATAGAGTAATGGCTGTCAAAACCATTGTCAAAACCCGGAATCGTGAGTTTTATTGCAGGTTTCATTCAGTGCGTGATATCGGGTAACTATTTCGTTAGAGTAAGCGAATACCTGGCATCGGCAACGGCCGAAGAATAATTGCTCAAAACGCTCCCCACCATTGCTTCGATCCTGCTGAGTTACGGTCTGCTGTTGCTCGCCAACGGTCTGTTCGCAACCTTGCTTGGCGTGCGCACTCAGATCGAGGGTTTTTCGCCCAGTCTGGTCGGCTTTATCGTCGCTGCCTATTTTACCGGGCTGCTGCTGGGGGGACTGTTCGCCGCCAGGGTTGTGACGCGCGTCGGTCACATACGTTCGTTTGCCGTATTTGCGTCGTTGATGTCGGCCTCGGCGCTGATGCACCCGATACTCGTCGATGGCTACGCATGGATGGGATTTCGCCTCGTCGCTGGATTTTGCATGGCAGGCATGATCATGGTCACCGAAAGCTGGCTCAATGAAACCGCCACCAACAACACGCGGGGCAAGATCCTGTCGATGTACATGATTACCAATTACTTCGCAGCCGGCTGCGGTAATTTTTTGCTGACGGTTGGCGATCCTTCCGATTTCCTGCTGTTCAGCCTGGCGTCGATCATTTTTTCACTGGCGCTGGTACCGGTGTTGCTGACCCGCGCCAAGGCCCCCGTGCCGGTGCATGCTGAACGCATGCATGTCTGGGAACTTTACCGTATTGCACCGCTAGGTGTAGTGGGCGTTTTCTGCTGCGGGCTGGTGAACGCCAGTATCAACGGCCTGGGTTCGGTGTTTGCGACCAATATCGGTTTTGACCAACAGGAACTAGCTACCTTTATGGCGGTCATGATCATGAGCGGCCTGCTGTTGCAGGTGCCGATGGGGCTGCTGTCAGATCGTATCGGGCGTGGGCCGTTACTGGTCTACATTCCAATAGTCGTGGCATTGGCCGCAATCTGGCAACTGTATGCCGAGGGCTTCTTGCCGGTGCTCGTGGGGGCCGGATTTCTCGGTGCATTCGTGTTCACGCTTTATTCACTGTCGGCGGCAACGGCGAATGACATGGTGACTTCGGCCCAGCGGGTACAGGTCGCGGGCGCTTTGCTGATTACCTATGGTGCGGGTGCCGTTACCGGCCCGATCATTGCCGGACAATTCATGGGTCTGCTCGGTCCCCAGGGCCTGTTTTTTTACATCGCGCTGATTGAACTCGTGCTCTGTGCTTTCGCCATTATTACGCGGCGTCGACGGGCCGGTAGTCCCAGCAAACGCAAGCCGTTTGTCGTGGTGCCTTCGTCACAGGCGACGTCGAACCAGCTCTACGTTGCGGTGCATCGGGAGAAACCCGAACACGTCGAAGACAGTACTGATAGCGACGATGTAAAGTGGGAAAATCCCTCCCACGATGAGTAACGCGCGGGCCGCTCTCGAGGTCTCGCATCGCAAGGTCTGGCTGCTGGCCGGCCCCATTATCCTCTCCAATATTTCGGTACCCCTGGTCGGTGCAGTCGATACTGCCGTGGTTGGACATCTGCCCGAACCGACAGCAATCGGTGCAGTTGCGCTCGGCGCGCTGATTTTCAGTTTCCTGTACTGGAGTTTCGGCTTTCTGCGCATGGGTACCACGGGTTTTGTCGCCCAGGCCTTTGGCGTCGGCGACTGGAAGAGCCTCTCCGACACGTTACTCCGGGTCCTGATCCTCGCAGCCGTACTTGGTTTATTTACGGTCGCTGTCGGTTCACCGATTATCGATCTGGCGCTTGATCTGATCGACAGCAGTGCCGACGTTGAGGGGCTCGCCGCTGACTATGCACGGATCAGGATCTGGAGCGCGCCTGCTGTGCTATGTGTTTACGCGTTTACCGGAATTTTTATCGGTATGCACAACACCCGGGGCGCTTTCGTGTTGCAGCTGGTAATGAATGTCAGCAATATGCTACTCGATGTTTTATTCGTATTTGGCTTCGACTGGGGTGTTGAAGGCGTGGCCGTGGCCTCGGTCCTGGCCGAGTACCTGGCCATGCTGCTCGGCTTTTACCTGTTGCGTAGCCCGATCGGGAATGCTTTCAAGCATTACAACCGTGTGCGTTTGCTTGAACGCAGCGCTTTGCTAAGGCTTTTTACGGCGAATACCAATATTTTTATTCGCACTTTATGCCTGTTATTTGCGTTCAGTTATTTTACCGCAAAAAGCGCGAACCAGGGCGATGTCATCCTCGCCGCGAACGCGATTTTATTGCACTTGCAAACCATCATGGCCTATGGACTCGATGGTTTTGCCCATGCCGTGGAAGCAATGGCTGGCAGCGCCTATGGTGCCCGCAGGCGCGATGTTTTTCGTCGCGCGGTCATGTTAACCAGTTTCTGGGGTGCGGTTATCGCAGTACTGGCGGGACTGGTTTATTTTCTTTTAGGCGCGCCGATCATCAACCTGTTTACTAGTATCCAGACGGTTGCCGATACCGCACTGCGCTACCTGCCATGGATGATTGTGGCACCGATTTTGTCGGTATGGAGCTTTCAACTCGATGGCGTATTTATTGGTACCGGGCATACCCGCGAAATGCGCAACGCCATGATTTTCTCACTACTCACTTATCTCGCACTGTTACAGTTCGTAATTCCGCTGCTGGGTAACCATGGGCTCTACCTCGGGCTCGCATTTTTCATGGTGATCCGGGCGTTGTCGCTGTTATTCTATTTCCCCGGAATCGAAGCCGCGATCCAGACGGCCGGCGAGCCTAATTAATGCATCTTTATCATGAACGTTTCCGCGCGCGAGCCTAACCGCGATAAAAATGACAGCTGAACCCGTCCAACGGCATCGCTTCCTGCTGGGTGCCTTGTTTATGGGTCATTTGGCGAACGACTGGGTTGCGGGAACCCTGTGGCTGCTGGCGCCGGCGATCGCGGCAAGCATGAACCTCGGGCCGACCGAAGTCGGCTTGATCCTGACCATCAATGGCATTGGCGCGGGACTGGCCTATATTCCGGCCGGAGTCATTGCCGATCGTTCGACCCGTCCCGGGTTCCTGATGCTGCTCAGTTTCTGGTGGGTTGCTATTGGCTACCTGAGTGCAACCCTGGTACCGGGATTCTGGGCAATCACACTGTTACTCGCCTTTGGCGTCATGGGTGACGCTTTCTGGCATCCAATCGCAACCGGGGTTCTGGTCAAGGAGATGCCGCAACGGCGAGCGCAGGCACTCGGCATTCACGCGGTTGGTGGCAGCATCGGTGCCGAGGTGCTCGGGCCGCTTAGTACCGGTTTCCTACTCGGTTTCTTTGACTGGCAGGCCACACTGCAAATACTGGTGCTGCCAGCTGTAATTATGGGAACGCTGTTTATCCCGGTGGCAGCGCGAATTAGCCGCGACAATCCAGGAGAGGTTGCCCATATCGATTTTCGGGCGCTAGCGAAGCAGTGGTTAAAACCCGCTGGCATTGCACTGATGCTGGTTATGATTCTTTACAACATGGCGTTAATGGCGCAACTCGCGATGGCTCCACTTTATTTTCAAAGCGAACACGGTTTATCGCCATTTCACGCCGGGATGATTTTTGCGGCAATCCTGATGATTGGCTCAGTTTTCCAGCCGTTTTTTGGTAAGTACACCGATAGCCGGGGCCGTAAACCTTTGATATTAATAGCTCTGTTCGGTGCCAGTTTCTTTGCGCTGTTTGCGGGTCTGAGTAATAGCCTCTACTGGGCGATTCTCGGTTTGTTGCCGGCAGTTGTCGTTCTAACCGCGGTGCGCCCGGTGATTCTCGCGGCCGCGGTCGAATATACCGGCAAATCAGAAGCCACTACACTCGGCATCGTGTTTACCGTGCTCGATGGTGTCGGCATGTTCGGCGCGCTTTTGGCTGGACTGGTGGGCGAATTTGAACTTCGTTACGCGTTTATCATGGCTGCGCTGCTGGCCCTGGTCTCCGGCTTGATCTGCCTGTTTTTAAGTTTCAGCAAAACGGTTATCAGCGAGGATCAGCCTGCTATTTCCCCGGTAGCGAGTCCAGGTGATCTTTGATGATGGCGTAGAGTTCGGGGCGATTGGCGGCGACTTCATCAATACTGAGGCCTTCCAGCGAATGCGGGTATTTCAGCCACTGCGCGGTTTCATTGAGGTAATAATCCGGTATGCGGTCGGTCTGGTTGCGTGACGGTTTGTAGTAGGGCACCGCGACCCGGATATCATGCGGCGTGTTAAGCCGCGCCTTTTCGTGTAAGTAGGCGATCACCGCTTCGATGGTCAAACCGGTGTCGAATACATCGTCGACGATCAGCAGGCTGTCCTCGCGGCGGCAGTTCTTGACCAGATAATTCATACCGTGGATTCGGATCTCAGGCGAATGTCCGTCTATCCCGCTATAGGACGACGTGCGGATCGCAATATGGTCGGTTTCGATGCCATACCAGGCCAGCAGTTCCTGTATCGCGATTCCCATCGGCACACCACCGCGCCAGATCGCGATCATGATGCTGGGGCGAAATCCGTCCCTGATAATTTCGGCGCCGAGACGGAATGAATCCTCGAGCAATTGTTGCGCGGACAGGTACAGTTTTTCGCTCATGCTGCGTGCATTAATCCGAGTCACTTGATAGGCTTCGCAAGAATATCACAGGGCTTTGAATGGGCGCAGTTTTGATGAAAAAACGCTTTATCGGGGAACAGGAATTGCTCGAGGATTCCTATCGTCTGGCGGTACAAATTTACCAGAGCGGCTTTCGCCCTGATTTTATTGTCGGGTTGTGGCGAGGCGGTTCCACGGTCGGAATTTACGTGCAGGAATGCTTACAGTATCTCGGTGTCGAAACCGACCATATTGCTATCCGTACTTCGTACCAGGGTCGTGATGATTACTTCAGGCAGCTGGAGCAGGGCAATGAAATACGTGCGCACGGTCTGCAGTACCTGTTCGAAAATCTGGATGCCGACGATTCGCTGCTGATCGTTGACGACGTTTACAGTACCGGACGCAACACCCGTGCCGTGGTTGAGCGTCTGCAGCAGAAAGCCAAGCGCAACATGGCCAAATACGTTCGCATCGCGGCGCCTTATTATCGTGCAAGTGCCGGTAACTCCGTCGCGGCACCGGATTATTTCCTGCAACAAACCGACCACTGGCTGGTGTTACCCTATGAGCTGACCGGAAACAGTCGCTCCGAGCTCGCAGCGCACAAACCCTGGATCGTGCCTTTACTCGATGACTTGAAGCCCGGCTGGCAGTAATCATGAAATACTCCTTACTAACCGACAGGGTAAAGGGCGGCGCCGCCGACGCATGGAACCTGCACTCGATCGCCAAGCAGGCGCGTAGCCGCGGCGATGACGTCATCGTTTTAAGCGTCGGCGATCCCGATTTTGCTACCCCGAAACCGATAATCAA
This sequence comes from Gammaproteobacteria bacterium, assembly GCA_029862005.1. Taxonomy (NCBI): domain Bacteria; kingdom Pseudomonadati; phylum Pseudomonadota; class Gammaproteobacteria; species Gammaproteobacteria bacterium. The sequence continues at coordinate 24,057 of JAOTYD010000009.1, forward strand.
CAGGGCGCTGCAGGCGATGCTAGAGGGTGACACGCACTACACCCAGATTAGCGGGCATGACGATCTGCGCGAATGCATTGCCGAAAATCACCAGGCCAGCAGCGGTCAGAGGGTCAGTGGCGCAAACGTAATTGTGACCTCGGGTGCGCAGAATGCACTGTTCGCAACGTCGTTGTGCCTGTTGGAGGACGGCGATGAAGCCATCGTGCTGCAGCCCATGTACGTCACCTACGAGGCGACGGTGCAGGCACCGGGTGCGAAACTGGTTCCGGTTGTGCTCGATGCCGACACCGATTTTCGCCTTAATCCCGATTTGTTACGGGGCGCGATCAGCGAGCGCACACGCGCGATATTCTACGCCTCGCCAAGCAATCCTACCGGGATTGCGTTGAATCATGAAGAAGTGCAATTGATTGCCGAACTGGCGCGTGAACAGGATCTCTGGGTTGTCGCGGACGAGGTTTATTCCAATTTCGTATTCAATGGCGATTTTCACCATATTGCCTCCGAGCCTGGCATGGCCGACCGTACTGTGACCATCGGCAGCATGTCCAAGTCTTATGCGATGTCGGGATGGCGCCTTGGCTGGGCAATTGCGCCGACTGAAATGATTGATAACATGGAAAAACTCGCGCTTTGCATGCTTTATGGCCTACCCGGATTTATAATGCAAGCTGGTCGTTACGCACTACAACATTGCACTACCGAGCGAGATTGCATGCGCGATATCTACCGCGAACGACTCAAATTCCTGTTCGACGAATTTTCAGCCATGTCGGGACTGAAGCCACACCGACCGGACGCGGGCATGTTTATGCTGGTCGATGTAAGCGGCACCGGTGTTGAGGTACCAGAGTTTTGCCAGCGCCTTTATGACACCACCGGAGTCTCGGTGCTCGATGCGACGGCTTTCGGCGCGAGTGCTGCGGGTCACGTGCGCGTTTCCTGTACTGTCAGCGACGATGAGTTGCGCGAGGCCTGCGTGCGTATCGGCGATTTTCTCGAGACGTTGTGATGGCCACAGGCGAAATCAAGCGCTGCTGGTGGTGTGGGGACGATGAACTTTACCAGCAATACCACGACCAGGAATGGGGTATGCCGGTGCACGACGATCGCGACCTGTTCGAATTCCTGTGCCTCGAGGGCGCACAGGCTGGGTTGAGCTGGATCACGATTCTACGCAAGCGTGAAAATTATCGCCGCGCTTTCGATAACTTCGACGCACACAAAATCGCGCGCTATGCGGACAAAAAAATCCAGGCACTGTTGCAGGACCCCGGCATCGTGCGCAACCGGCTCAAGGTCAACGGTTTCGTCAAGAATGCGCGCGCCTATCTCGAGCTGCTTGAGCAGGACAGTACGCTCGACGAATACCTGTGGAATTTCGTCGATGGCAGGCCGCTGCAAAACCAGCGCAAAACAATGAAGCAGGTACCGTCCACGACTGTGATATCCGATGCGATGTCTAAAGATCTGAAGAAGCGGGGCTTTACATTTGTCGGCAGCACCATATGTTATGCCTTCATGCAGGCCGCGGGACTTGTTAATGACCATGTTGTTGACTGTTTCCGTCACGATGAATTGAAACGAGGTTGATATGTCAGCACAGGCAAAAGTTGAATTCCTCTCCAAAAGAACCGAGCGTCCAATCTATTACGCCTCGAGCGCCGGTCGTAACGCGAGACATGAAATCGATCAGCCGATGAACATTGTCTCGGTCGAGGTCGCCGATGCACGTGAACGCGGCGATAACGACGAGCGCGATGAATTCGGCATGCACAGGTCGGGATTCGAACTGCTCAAGTTCCCGACGCGGGTAGAAAATTTTCTGGACCAGGGACAGGTCGCGTCGGTTTATGAAGCCGAAATTGATAGTTTTCTCAAATCGGTGACCGGCTGTTACCGAGTGCATATCTTCGATCACACGGTGCGCGCCTCCGATCCGGATTTGCGCGAACAAAAGCAGGTGCGCGAACCCGCGACGCTGGTGCACAACGACTACACGTCGAAGTCCGGATTTGTTTGTCTGCACGAAAACCTCGGCGATGATGCCGAAGCGCTTGCCGGGGACCGTTTCCAGATTGTCAACGTCTGGCGGCCGCTGACCGATCCCGTCGAGGATTACCCGCTGGCGCTGGTAGACGCCCGTAGCCTGAAGGCAGACAACCTCGTGGATACCGAGCGCCGCGCTCCCAATCATGTCGGCGAAATCCAGCTCGCGCTGCACGATCCCGATCAGCGCTGGTATTATTACTCGGCGATGCGTCCTGACGAAGTACTGTTGTTTAAAACTTTTGATTCAGTCGATGGCGGCACCCATCCCTGCAGCATCCACACCGCGATCCACTTGTTCGATGCGCCGGCCGACGCGAAACCGCGCGAAAGCGTCGAAACCCGCGCGTTCGTTTTTTACCGCTGAGGGCCTACTCAGACCAGATCGATTTTAACCGGAACTTCCCGGCTCAGGGTATGCCCGACCGGTGAGGTCCCAACGACTTTTTCATGCAGCGCCTTGATGTCTTCCTCGGATCCATCACAGTCGATATGTACCTTGACTGAGATATTGTCGTAGCCGGCATTGCCCTGCGGCGCCAGGCCGAGGAAGGTGTGTAGATCCAGATCACCTGCCAGCTCGATATTTAAATCCTTGAGCTCGATACCCATGGCGGTCGCGTTTGCCGCGTAGCCGACCGCGAGGCAATTGCCGAGTGCCGCGAGCACCTGTTCGACCGGGTTGGGCCCGGTATCGGTGCCACCGAGTGCACCGGGTTCGTCGGACACCATCGGCCCGAAGTTGCGGATCTTTGCCTCGGAGCGAAATCCGCCTTTCCAGTTAACGTTGGCATTCCACTGGGTGCCGGCAACCTCGGGTTCCTGCTGGATTTTGCCGGCGAGACCGGCGACCGCGTCAATATTGACGTCGTTAAGCGTGGTGGTGACGGATGCAGTCATGTCGTGTCCTCCCTCTGGAAGCATTTGATCGGATACATCATCATACGCGCATTGGCACGGGCTGGACAATTCTGATGTAAAGACTCAGGATTGCGACGCAACCGAAGATTTCCCGAGCGCTATCGCGGGGTAAGGACAATACATTAGTGAGTTTGACGATGACGGAAAAAGGAACGCGCCGACAAGCGATCATCGAAATCTGGCAGGCCGCAATCGATGCAGTCTCGGGTCGACAGGCGGTGCTGAATGCACTTGACGCAGATCCCGCGTTCAAGCCCGATCTGATCATGGCCGTTGGCAAGGCTGCATCCGGCATGTGCGTAGGCGCGCTCGAGCGCTTCCCTGGCTGCGATGCGCTCGTGGTGACCAAGTATGATCATGCGGATCAGTCCCTGCGCGAGCGGGCCAGCGTCGAGGTAATCGAGTCTGGACACCCGATTCCGGATCAGAATTCGCTGCTTGCGGGCCGTACCTTATTGTCTCGCATGCGCTCGATGCCCGCGGGCAGCCGGGTTTTATTGCTGGTGTCGGGTGGTGCGTCGGCGCTTGCCGAGGCTCTGCCGGAGGATATGACGCTGGCCGATTTGCAGGCAGTTACCGATGACATGATAGCCGGCGGTAAAACGATCGCCGAGATTAACAGCCGGCGCAAGCAGGCATCGCTGATCAAGGACGGTAAGCTGGTCGAAGCTTTCGGTGGCGCCGAGCTAAGGGTCTACGCCATTTCGGATGTCGAGGGGGACAGTATTTCTACTGTCGGTTCGGGAATCGGGGACTGTTATCGAGCGACAGCTGACGCACATTCGAGCATTATCGCCTCGAACCGGATTGCCCGCGAACAGGCTGCAAGCAAGGCCCATGAACTCGGGTTTAGCGTTTGCCTGAATGAGGAATCGCTCTATGGCGACGTGTTTGATCTGGCTCTCGTTATCGGCGAGCGGCTGCGTCTGGCAAACCCCGGGATCTATATATGGGGAGGTGAACCCACCGTGGTATTGCCGGATAATCCGGGCAGAGGCGGGCGTAATCAGAGCCTCGCACTGGCCGCCTCGGAATGGTTTTCAGGCAGGGATAACGTTCTGCTGCTGGTAGCCGGAACCGATGGCACCGACGGGCCGACGACAGCCGCAGGCGGCCTCGTTGACGGAAAGACCTGGCACGAGGATGCGCTTCAGTTCCTGCAAAACGCCGATGCCGGCCGTTACCTCGAGCAACACGATAGCCTGTTCGAAACCGGACCGACTAACACCAACGTGATGGATCTGGTCATTGCCATCGTCAGCTGAATGACAAGCGTTAAAATAATCATATTCATATCTGAAATAATTGCGTTAATAGAGAACGGTCAAAGCGACACTGACTATTGCCAGAAGTGTTTTTTACTTTTTTCGCCGGCTTCGCGCAACTGTCGATAAAGGTCCTTTTCGGCCTTGCTCAGCTTCTCCGGGATGTGTATCTGCAGGCGGATGTTCATATCGCCGCGCATCGGTGCTCCAAAAACCGGTAAGCCTTTACCCTTTAGTCGCAACACCTCATCCGGCTGCGAACCAGCGGGTACTTTGACCTGAACCTTTCCGTCCAGCGTCGGAACGCTGATCTTGGTACCGAGCACAGCATCGGGTATTGCAATTATTTCCCGGCGCCATAAATCGGCGCCGTGGCGTTCGAAGCGCGGGTCACGCTGGCTGTGGACGATGACGAACAGATCACCTGTAGGGCCGCCAGCGGTCGGGCTGGGTAAGCCGTGTCCGGGTATACGTAGCGCCGTGCCTTCGTCAATACCGGCTGGTATCGTCACCTTGAGATTATCATCCTGGTTGACTTCGCCGCGCCCGCCACAGGTCTTGCAGGGTTTATCGATAAAGGTCCCCTGGCCGTGGCATACCGGGCAGACCATAATCTGCTGAAAACTGATCGAGCCCTTGTCCTTGGTTTCTTGTCGGCTGGTTACCTGCTTGCCGCTGCCGTTGCAATGACTGCAGGGGCGTGGTTCACTGCCTTTCTCGGCGCCGGTGCCGTTACAATCCCGGCAAGATACCGGACGGTTGAAGTGCACCGTTTCTTCACCACCGGAATTGACTTTTTCCAACGGGATAGTAAGCCTGACCTCGAGATCACTGCCTTTGGCGGGACCCCGTGGGTGGCGATGTCGTCCAAAAAAATCCCCGAATAAACCACCACCGCCAAGATCGAAACCGAATCCCATATCGCCGAAAATGTCGCCAAAATCGATACCGGAAAACAGGTCTTCGGCGGAAAAATCGGCCACTCCCGCGAAACCACGTGAATCGTAGTTTGCGCGTTTTTTCGGGTCTGAAAGTATGGCGTAGGCCTCGGCGATTTCCTTAAAATGCGCCTCGGCATCTGGTGACTTGTTGCGATCCGGGTGGTATTTCAACGCTAGTTCGCGGAACCTGTCTTTTATCGTTTTCGCATCTGCGTCACGCGCTACGCCAAGAACCTCGTAATAGTCACGCTGTTCGCCGGCCATGAGACGATTTAACGGGTTTCTGTGTAATCGGCATCGACTACTTTGCCGCGGGGACCCGCACCGGAGGGTTTGGCTTCACCACCGGCGCCACTCATGTCGGGTGCCGCCTGGTGTGCGTAGGGGCCCGACTTGGGTGCTTCCGAACTTTGCGAATAAATCACGGTACCGGCTTCCTTGATAACTTCTTCGAGTTCCTGTGCGCGCTGGCTGGCTTGTACGGCGTCTTTTTTATCGATCGCTTCTCGTGTTTGATGCATGCCGCTTTGCAGGCGATTTTTCATTTCGTCGGTCAACTTGTCGCTGAACTCGGCCAGTATCTTTTCAGCCTGGTAGCAAATATTGTCCGCATTGTTAAGTTTGTCGACCTGTTCGCGTCGTATTTTGTCTTCGTCGGCATATTTTTCGGCTTCATCGATCTGACGTTGTTTTTCTTCATCGCTTAATCGAGTGGAGCCGGTGATGCGGATCGATTGCGATTTTCCGGTGGCCTGATCCTTGGCGGTAACATTTAAAATACCGTTGGCGTCAATATCGAAGGTGACGTCGACTTTCGGAATACCCCGGGGTGCCGGCGGTAAACCATCGAGGTTGAATTCGCCGAGGCTGGTATTGTCACGCGCCATCGGTCTTTCACCCTGGTAAATGTGGACCGTGACTGCTGTCTGCATGTCTGCCGCGGTAGTAAAGGTTTCGGTATGCTTTACCGGAATCGGCGAATTACGCGAAATCAGGGCAGTCGCGACACCGCCCAGGGTTTCTACGCCGAGGGTCAGCGGTGTGACGTCGACCAGCACGATGTCGCTAACTTCGCCGCTCAAAACACCGGCCTGTATTGCGGCTCCGCTGGCGACGCATTCCATCGGATCGACGCCCATTTCGGCTTTACGTCCAAACAGGTCTTCAAAATACTTGTGCACTACCGGCATACGTGTCGGTCCACCGACGAATACAATTCGGTCAATTTCCTGGGCGCTAACGCCGGCATCGTGCAGCGCCTGTTCGATTGGACCTCGGCACTTCTCTACGACGTCATTAACCTGCCGTTCCAACTCGGTACGGTTTAAATCCAGTTCGAGATGCTTCGGTTCTCCCGCTACGGCGGTCAGATAAGGCAGGCTGATATGGGTGGTAGTGCTGGTTGAGAGTTCTATTTTCGCGATTTCAGCGGCTTCCCTGATACGTGCCATCGCTTTTACGTCTGATCTTATATCGTTCCCGGTTTCCTGGTTAAATTTATCGGTAATGTAATTGACCAGGTTTTGATCCATGTCCGTACCGCCGAGTTGGGTATCTCCGCTGGTCGCTTTGACTTCAAATACGCCCTTACCAAACTCCATGATGGTGACATCCAGGGTGCCACCACCAAAGTCGATGACGGCGATACGCAATTCTTCACCTGCACGATCAAGTCCGTAGGCCAGCGACGCGGCGGTGGGTTCGTTGACCAGGCGCTCGACTTCGAGACCCGCGATACGGCAAGCATCCTTAGTTGCGCTGCGCTGGTTATCGTCAAAATAGGCGGGCACCGTGACGACCGCCTTGGTAACTGGCTCACCGAGAAAGGCTTCCGCGTCATCCTTGATTTTTTTCAACAGGAAGGCGGATAACTGTTCAGGAGAGAATTTTTTGTCACGTAAAGTAATTTCTTCGCGTTGCCCCATACGCCGTTTGAAAGCTGACGTCGTGCCTTCCGGGTTGGCAGCCTGCTGGCGCCGTGCCGGCTCTCCGACCAGCGTTTGTCCATCTGCTGTTATTGCCACGTAGCTGGGAAATGCTTTACCCCCGAGACTGATGCCTTCTGCGCTTGGAATGATGACTGGCCGGCCACCCCGGAGTACGGCGGCAGCTGAATTTGACGTGCCCAGATCTATACCGATGATTGCCATGACTTACCCCGTTCTTGTTATCAGCCGGATCTCAATGTCGACTGAATTAGCCAATTACCTGATAAAAATCAATTATGACATTAAATCAACTCCTCGATACTTATCAAATCTATTAAGTATCAGTAGTTGATTTACATCAAACAGGTTAACGGCTTTAGAGCCTGCGTTGGTCCCTTAGCAAGAAGATTGCAGATAATCTGCACGGAGAGGGGTGATCATGGCCAGACGGGCAGCGGATTCTGGCCTAAAGCAGCACCTTGATTTCGTCCAGTGCTGCCGGATCTTCGATGGTCGACGGAACAACATACTCGTCGCCATCCACCATCGCACGCAGGGTCTTGCGCAGTATCTTGCCAGAACGGGTTTTGGGTAAACGTCCTACGACAAGGGCTTCCTTGAAGGCGGCGACCGCTCCAATATCCTGTCGCACCAACTGCACCAGCTCCTCGACAATTTGATCGGGTTTTGCGCCCTCGGCGTTTTTCAACACGACGAACCCCATCGGCATCTGGCCCTTGAGTTCATCCCGCCGACCGATGACCGCACACTCGGCCACCATCGGGTGCTTGCCGACGACTTCTTCCATTTCACCGGTGGACAGGCGATGACCCGCGACATTGATGACGTCGTCGACGCGGCCCATGATGTAAAGGTAGCCATCCTCATCGAAGTAGCCACCGTCACCGGTGGTGAAAAAACCGGGGTAGGTTTCCAGGTAATTCGACTTGAAGCGTTCGACATCACCCCAGATCGTGGTCAGGCAGCTCGGCGGCAACGGCAGCTTGATCGCTATGAAACCCTGTTCATTGGCAGGGAGTTCGTTACCCGCTTCATCGAGTATCCTGACGTTGAATCCTGGCACCGGCATCGTCGACGAACCTGATTTGACCGGCATCGATTCGAGACCATGCAGGTTGGCGGCGATAGCCCAGCCGGTCTCGGTCTGCCACCAGTGGTCGAGCACTGGAACTTTGAAAGTCTCTGCCAGCCATTCGTAGGTTGGTGGGTCGAGTCGTTCGCCGGCGGCAAAAATGGTTTTCAGGCAAGACAGGTCGTACTGGTGCGCCAGCTTCGCCTCAGGATCTTCCTTCTTGATGGCTCGAAACGCGGTCGGCGCGGTAAACAATGCTTTTACGCCGTGCTCAGAGATAACTCGCCAGAAGGCTCCCGCATCCGGGGTCATGATTGGTTTGCCCTCGTACAGTATCGTGGTACAGCCGTGAATCAGGGGTCCATAGACAATGTAGGAATGACCGACGACCCAGCCGACATCCGACGCGGCCCAGTAAACGTCGCCGGGTTCAATATCGTAAATCGCGGTCATACTGTATTTCATGGCAACGGCATGGCCCCCGTTTTCGCGTACCACGCCCTTGGGCTTGCCGGTAGTACCCGAGGTGTAAAGTATGTATAGGGGATCGGTGCCTTTAACCGGCACACAGGCTGCCGGGTTCGCAGCGGCCAGCGCCTGTTGCCAGTCAACGTCACGCCCGGCCTGCATCGTGGCACTGGCCTCGGGACGTTGCAGCACCACGCAGGTTGCGGGTTTGTGTTGCGCCATTTCGATCGCGGTGTCGACGATAGGCTTGTATTCGATGACCCGGTTGATCTCGATACCGCAGGATGCAGTCAACAGGACTTTCGGGGTCGCGTCATCGAGGCGCACCGAGAGTTCAGGTGGTGCAAACCCTCCGAACACGACCGAGTGCACCGCGCCGAGACGCGCGCAGGCGAGCATTGATATCACCGCTTCGGGGATCATCGGCAGATAGATAACGACGCGGTCGCCTTTTTCGACGCCGTGGTTTTTAAGCATGCCCGCGCACAGGGCCACCGCGTCTCGAAGCTCGCGGTAACTGTATTTTTTTTGCTGGTGGGTTACCGGGGAATCATAGATCAATGCCGTTTGATCACCGCGACCGTTTTCAACATGGTAATCGACGGCGAGGTGACAGGTATTTAGTTCGCCGTCGGCGAACCAGCGCTGGACACCATGTTCGTCCGTGCTGAGGACCTTCTCGGCCGGTTTATACCAGTCCAGTTGGCGTGCCTTCTCTGCCCAGAATGCCTCTGGATTTTCGATTGATGCCTGGTATTCATCCCGATATGACATTAACTACCCCCTCAAGCAGGACTTAGAATAGCGCTTAGCGACGTTCGCAGCATCATATTACGCGCAGGAATTACAGACAATACGGTTTCTCGACGCCTGGAATATTTAAAAAATCACTAACCGGGACGATTGTAAAATAGTCGATCGCGGCAATATGGGTCACGAATTTGCTTCGATACCGAAGCATTCATGCATGATTTCGATAAAGCGTTTCGAAGGCGCCGACAGAAATTTTCCCTTGCGCGTAACAATACCGTAACTTCGCTTTGGAAAGTACTGGTCAACCGGAATCACGTTCATTTTATTGCGGTCCTGCTCGGTAATACAGACATCGGTGACGATGGAAATGCCCTGTCCGAGGCTGACGTAGCGCTTGATGACTTCCCATCCACCCGCCTCGAGCGTGACCCGAAAATTAACATTATGTTGTGCAAATACCATTTTCACGATATGCCAGGTACTGAGGTGGCGGGGGGGCAGAATCAGTCCGTACTCCCCGATGTCGGCCAGGGTAATCTTTTCCATTTGCGCTAGTGGATGATCGAGTGGTGTAATCACGACCGGGTTGTAGGTGACGATCGGGGCATAAACCAGGTCATCGGGCACTTCCAGCATTGAGCCGACGGCAAAATCCACCGAGTCGGTACGCAACATTTCCATACCGTTGCGGCCCGTTTCGTTGGCGAGACGTAGCTTGATTGCCGGGTACTGAAGCGAGAACTTGCCGACCGGCTCTGGCAGTACGTAAAGGATGGTCGATTCGCCGGCAGCAATATTGAGTTCGCCTGAAGTCAGGTTGCCGCAGTGCGCATCGAAGGTTTCCTTGAGGCGGTCGATACCCTGGACGTGTGGCAAACACAGTTCGTAAAGAATACTGCCTTCGGTGGTGAGGCTTAACCTGGGACCACTGCGTTCGAACAGGATGGTGTCCATCTCTTCTTCGAGCGCATGTATTTGCAGCGAAATGGTCGGTTGACTGGCAAATAGTGATTCGGCTGCCTTGGTCATACTGCCCAACTTTGCAGTCTGGCAGAATGCGCGCAGCTTCTTTAAATGATTTTGCTTGTAATAGGAATTTGACATCGACTCACTCGCGAAATCACATTATTGAGTAATTCAATGCGAATATCAAACAAGATGTATTTATTCAATCATTACCCCAGCAATCGACTTGCTTCAACCTGGTGATTTCGGTCCAGATCGAAGAGTCGCCGTAAGCGAGTGAAATGTCGTGGCTTCGCTAGTTTCTGCCCGGTTCAAAAGGCAAGATTGGTGTTATTCCGCATGAATGGTTCTATTGTGATATCCAATAGACAAAATTGAGTAAATTTACTTTTTAAATAATAAAACAAGCGTATATTTAACGGTTTACGGGTATTGAGCCTAATTTAAATCAATCTGTATTTTGAGAGATACGACGAGATGACAAGAGACGAACAAATCGCTGCTCTGGAGCAAGAGTGGCAGGAAAATCCACGTTGGAAAAATGTAACGCGCGGCTATAGCGCGGCAGACGTGGTGCGCTTACGTGGTTCCATACAACCTGAAAATACGTTGGCGCGTATGGGTTCCGAGAAACTCTGGCAGCAGGTAAACGGCGGCGCGAAGAAAGGCTATGTCAACAGTATGGGCGCGATCACCGGTGGCCAGGCAATGCAGCAGGCAAAAGCAGGGATCGAGGCGATTTACCTGTCGGGGTGGCAGGTTGCCGCTGACGGCAATACTTCAGAAACAATGTACCCGGACCAGTCGCTGTATGCCTACGATTCGGTTCCGGCGATGGTGCGTCGTATCAACAACAGCTTTCGCCGTGCCGATGAAATTCAATGGAGTCGCGGCGCTAATCCCGGGGACGCCGGCTACGTCGATTATTTCCTGCCCATCGTTGCCGATGCCGAGGCCGGGTTTGGCGGCGTACTGAATGCATTCGAGTTGATGAAAAACATGATATCCGCAGGTGCCGGCGGCGTTCACTTTGAAGATCAACTGGCCGCGGTCAAGAAATGCGGGCACATGGGTGGCAAGGTCCTGATACCCACCCAGGAAGCGGTACAAAAGCTTATTGCGGCGCGCCTGGCGGCTGATGTCATGGGGGTACCAACCGTGCTGTTGGCCCGCACCGACGCCGAGGCAGCCAACCTGCTGACTTCGGACGTTGACGATAATGACAAACCCTTTGTTACCGGTGAGCGTACCGATGAAGGTTTTTACTGTGTTAAAAATGGTCTCGAGCAGGCGATTTCGCGCGGCGTGTCCTATGCGAAATACGCCGACATGGTATGGTGTGAAACCGGGACCCCGGATCTTGGCTTCGCGCGGGAGTGGGCCGAGGCCGTGCGTGCGGTTCATCCTGGAAAACTACTCGCCTACAACTGTTCACCGTCCTTTAACTGGAAAAAAAACCTCGATGACAAAACCATTGCCGAGTTCCAGGACAAGCTGGCCGAGATGGGCTACAAGTACCAGTTCATAACGCTCGCCGGTATCCACAACATGTGGTACAACATGTTCGATCTGGCCTACGATTACGCGCGCGGCGAAGGCATGAAACACTACGTCGAAAAGGTTCAGGAACCTGAATTTGCCGCTGCCGACAAGGGCTACAGTTTTGTATCGCACCAACAGGAAGTGGGTGCCGGTTATTTTGACGATGTGACTACTACCATCCAGGGCGGAGCTTCATCGGTAACCGCGATGTCAGGTTCGACCGAGGAAGATCAGTTCTAACCGGTAAATTCACTGGACAACAAAAGCGCCCACGGTTTTACTGTGGGCGTTTTTTTTGGCAACGAGTAATCTTAATGACTTTCAAAACAGCAGATTTAAGCGACGCGTACGAGGGTAAAGTTCAAATCGTGTCTCCCGGGCTCTTGAATTTCGGGGGCAAGAAACGTTTTCACGGTGAAATCGTGACCATCCGCTCACTGGATGATAATTCGCGCGTGCGCGAACAGATTCGGACTGCCGGCGACAACAGGGTGCTGGTCATCGACAATGATGCCTCGATGCGCTGTGCGATGCTCGGTGACATGATGGCAGCCGCGCTGATAGAGAACGGCTGGAGCGGTGTCGTCATCAATGGCTGCCTTCGCGATTCGGTCGACATCAATGACATGGATATCGGCGTTAAGGCATTGTCGACCAACCCGTTGCGCAGCGTCAAGGAAGACCGGGGCGAGGTCAACGTCGAGCTCAATTTTCTCGGCGCAACCTTTCGTCCCGGAGATTATCTCTACAGCGATGAAGATGGAATTTTACTCAGCGCCACGGTCCTGGAGTTAAGCTGATTCGCGCGTAAACCGGATTTTCTGAGGGTAGGGGAATACATCCTCGTAGATTCCGGCCTCGATGTTTTTCTGCTTTTGAATCCAGAAATCGGCGTCGAGCAGATCGCGATGGTACTTTAAAAAAGCCTGACGCACGCGGTTGTCAGCAAACAGGAAAGTCACGAACTGCTCCGGGAAAACGTCATTCGCCGCGATGCTGTACCATGGCTCCGCTGCCATTTCGTCTTCCGGGTAAAGTGCCTCCGGGATGCGACGGAAATTACATTCGGTCAGGTAACAGATTTCATCGTAATCATAGAACACGATGCGGCCCTGGCCCTGGCCGGTAACGCCGAAGTTTTTCATTAGCAGGTCACCTGGAAAGATATTGGCCGCTGCTAGTTCCTTGATTGCTTCACCATAGCCTTTCATCAGTCGCACAAGGTACTGATCATCCGCCTGCTGCACGGCGATGTTCAGGGGTGTCATGCGACGCTCGATATAAATGTGCTTGATAATAATCTGGTCGCCTTCATCGGAAATACTGTTGGCGCAGGTTTCGTAGAGCTCCTCGAGCAGATCCTCGGCAAAACGTGCCCGCGGCAACGCGACATGAGAGTACTCGAGAATATCGGACATGCGTCCGACCCGATCGTGCATCTTGACCAGTCGATAGGTGTTAAGTACCTCCTGCCGGGTCGTCTTTTTCGGTGGCGGGAAGCGATCCCGGATTACCTTGAAAACGTAAGGATAGGATGGCAGCGTAAACACGGCCATGACCATGCCCTTGATTCCGGGCGCGAATATCAATTCGTCCTCTGAGTGTTTCAGATGATGCAGAAAGTCACGGTAAAAAACAGTTTTGCCCTGCTTGTGAAAACCGATCGCGGAGTAAAACGATTCCTTGCTTCGATTTGGCATCAGGCGACGCAGGAAGGTCACGATCGACGAGGGCACCGGGTGATCGACCATGAAGTAGACGTAAGAAAACTCGAACAGCCGGTTAAGTCCCTGGGTGCCGATAATGATGGCGTCGGCATAAATTGAGCCGTTTCCGCTGTGCAGCAGAGGAATCGCAAACGGAATATCCTTGTTTGAATTGATTGCCCTGCCGACAATATAGGCAGCCTTGTTGCGGTAAAACACGGTACTAATCACCTGGAACTGGAAATTCAGGTGTGCGCGCCGTGGCCGCGCAAAGGTATGCCTGATCAAGGCATGAATGATGTTGCGCAGGTCGCGATTGATATCTTCAAACGGCAGGTTGAATCCGCTGTCGAGCAGTACCTGTTTAATCGATGCCCGAAATCCGCGCTTGGCCGGGTAGTAAACGTGATACGAAGGTTTTTCCGAATCAATAAACTCGGTCGAAACAGCGCTGCGTACAAAGATATAATCGTTGCCGAAATAATCTCGATGGAACAGGGCGCAAAATACGGAATTGTAAAATGTCTCGGCCAGTTCCGGTTGCAGGTGGTTACTGATCAGCAACACGTAATCGCGCTTGACGTCAAACCAGAGCTGGCTGTCGAATGGTTCGAGATCAAACAGTTCCTGCAGGTCACGGATCGAATCCTTGACCCGGATGTCGTAATAAAGAATTCGTTCGCGCGAAGCCTTGCGTTCGGCCTCCCAGTCCGCACTCTCGAAGCGTTCTCTGGCACCCCTGGTGATTTCACTGAAAATCGTGAAATGCCGGTCAAATCCGTTCAGGATCGTGGTCGCTATTCGTATCGATAAACCGATGGAGGAATTATCCATCAAGAGGCCCGATCTGGATTATTGCTTGCGGGACGGAATCTCAAGACGCTGTCTCCTTTCCCATAGGTTTTTACGGCTAATCCCCAGCATACGCGCGAGCTCGGTTTCATTGTAACGGGCCTGGTATTTTTTTACGAAGCTGACGAAGTAATCATCCATCGACAATCGATTCTCCAGTTCGTACAGCGGCAGTCTCTGTCCGGCCTCGGTATTATTCAATGCCAGGTCGTCGGCTTCGATACTACCATTTTGTTTTAGTAATACCGCGCGTTCGATAACATTTTCAAGTTCACGCACATTCCCCGGCCATGGGTAGTTCAACAGTTGCTGGTAGGCTTCTTCGTCAAAGGTCACAGACTTTCTATGGGTGCGCTGGGCCATCCGGGTCAGAACTGTATCAGCCAGCAACTTGATGTCACTGCCACGTTCCCGCAGTGGTGGCAGATTTATTTCGAAAACGTTGAGTCGATAGTAAAGGTCTTCACGAAAGGTTTTTTCGGCAACCATTTGCGCAAGGTTCTTGTGCGTGGCGGCCAGCACGCGGACATCGACCTTTATGATCTTGTTGGAACCAATCCGTCTGATTTCGTTATCCTGCAAAACAGCCAGCAGGCGTGCCTGGGCATCCAGTGACAGTTCACCGATTTCATCGAGAAACAGGGTAGCGTGGTTTGCGACTTCGAGCAGGCCTTTTTTGGTTTGCAATGCCCCGCTAAAGGCCCCCCGTTCATGACCGAATAATTCTGATTCGATCTGGGTCTCCGCAAATGCGGCACAGTTGACGGTGACAAGTGAATGTTTTCGCCGCTCGCTTTGCGAATGTATTGCACGCGCTGCCAGTTCCTTGCCGGTGCCGGTTTCTCCGACAATCAGTACCGTGGTATTGGTTGCCGCTACCCGCTTGATTCGGTCCACAACCTCCAGCATCGGTTCACAGTGTGCAACCATGCCATCGATAGGATAATTCTTCGCCAGCTCGTTTTGCAGAATCGTGTTTTGCTGTTCGACCATTGCCTTGTCCAGAATCCGTTTCACGGTCATGATCATTTCATCATGATTGAATGGTTTGGAAATGTAGTCCACGGCGCCCTGTTTCATCGCCTCGACTGCCGATTGCACGGTGGAGTAACTGGTCATAATCAGCACCGGGGTAGGTGCCGCGCGCGATATGAGCTCGGTGCCGGGTTCGCCGGGCAGGCGCAGGTCCGAGATAATCAGGTCATAGGTGTTGATAGAGTTTTCTTCCGCTTCGGCAACCGAGGCGACACCGGTTGCATCGTGGCCCTGGCGCTGGAGCAGGCGCAGCAGGCTCTCCTGGATAATCGGTTCATCCTCGACGACCAGGATATTACTCATGCCTCTGCCGCCATCGCTGTATCAATACCCGGAAGGTAGATGTCGAATCGACAGCCAGCCATGGACCTGCTGGATACCGAAATCGAACCCCCGTGTTCCTTGACAATATTATAGGTCAGCGATAGCCCGAGGCCGGTACCTTCACCAACGGTTTTAGTGGTAAAGAAAGGTTCGAAAATTTTAGACAGGTGTTCCTCGGGAATGCCCTTGCCCTGGTCTTCGACCGATATCAGGACCTGGCTTCCGTAAACTGCTGAACCGATGGTTACGGTCTGGCCGGGTTTCGAAGCGTCGGTCGCATTGGAGAGCAGGTTAACAAATACCTGCACCAGTTTTTGCGCGAATCCCTTGACCATGAGGCCTGTTTCACATTGGTTCCGGTAATGCATTTGCTTGCCGGCCTCACTCAGCGAGACCAGGTTAATCGCTTCATGAATAACCTGGTGCAGATCGATAATTTCCGAGGGATATTCGTCGGGGGCCCCGGCACGACTGTAATTGGAAAGCGATCCGACAATGCGCGCAATGCGCTCGGTCTGGGTCAGGATCCGATCGAGATCCTGTGTCGCCCGCGGTGTATCTTCAAGTACCGAACGCAAATCCTGAGCGAGGCAGGCGATGCCGGTCACCGGGTTACCGATTTCATGCGCAACGCCCGAGGCAAGCTGACCGATTGACGCAAGACGTTCGCTATGGGCAAGTTTTTCCTCCAGCAGGTGACGTTCACTATGGTCTTCAATGAGGATAGCAATTCCACTGTTGTCTTCCCTTTCCCGGCTTACAACGGCCTTGAACAGATTAAGCACCCGTACCTGGTCTTTAACCGTAACCTTGAGCTTGCTGATTAAAAACTCGTCGCTGGATTTAAATCTCGCCAGCAGATCTCGCCACGGCTCCTCGAGTTGATCGATGGAATTGCCAATTGCGTCGCCGAGCCTGATACCGGTCAACTTGCTGAGCTCCTTGTTCCAGCTCAGAATAATTCCCGCGTTATCGATCGATACGACCCCGAGCGGCAGATCCTGCAGTACCTGGAAGTGAAAACGCCGCAAAGCATCCAGTTCGCTTGACACACCGCGCAATTCGCTGCGTGATTTCTCCTGGCTGTTTTCAACGAACTGGATGGTATCGGCGAGCGCCGACTGGGTCGCACGATCTATCTGCAGGTGCTCATTGACGATCATGCGTGACAGTACGGGAC
The DNA here is from genome assembly GCA_029862005.1 of Gammaproteobacteria bacterium. Taxonomy (NCBI): domain Bacteria; kingdom Pseudomonadati; phylum Pseudomonadota; class Gammaproteobacteria; species Gammaproteobacteria bacterium. The sequence goes on from JAOTYD010000009.1 coordinate 41,083, forward strand.
CAACCAGGCCCGAAAGATTCCGATCGATCTGGGCGCGCAGGCGGGTAAGGTCAGCCTGGTTAATCTCGCCCGGGGTCAGGCCAAGATCGGCAAGGGCGCGATCGACCTCGTTGTGCGCAATGTCATGGCCGACGATGCTGCCCAGCTGCTGTTCGAACTCCGCGATCGAGGTCGCTTTTACCGAACCTTTAGGCATCAGGAAGCTCTCGCGACTGCAGGCTTCGGCCACCTCCCGTTCATCCGCGGACTGCCGACTCATTAGCGATACGATAACAAAAGTTAGACTGTTCAACAGCAGCGACCAGAGTGCCGCATCGGTAGTGCTCATCGCGAGTTCCGGAATCGTAAAAAAGGGTGTTTCAATAATTCCGGCGCGTTCAAACAGCGGGACAAATAACGTGAATACCCAGATAGTTGCGCCGACAATCAAGCCACTGACAAAACCGGTCCTGTTGGCGCGCGGCCAGTAAAGCAACCCGATTACCCCGGGGAGGCATTGCGCCACTGCAACGAACGAGATCAGGCCTAGCCCGGCCAGCCCCGGATTATGGGTTTGCACCAGGTAGAATATGTATCCAATGGCAACGATCGACATGATGACGAAGCGACGACCCCACAACAGCCATTCGTACATGCTGGTGCCGGAGGACAGCTTGGGTGGAAAGCTTGCAGGAAGTACGAAATTATTCATGCACATGGATGCCAGTGCCAAAGTGGTCACGATGATCATCGCACTGGCCGCGGAAAGGCCGCCCATAAAGGTTAATATCGGCAAAATCGAAGACCCGCTTTCGAGTGTAATTCCGAGTACGAAAAAATCAGCCGGTATATCGAGCTGCAGTGATTGACCCGCCCAGAGAATTGGCGGAATCGACAGGTTCAACAGTAGCAGGAAAAGGGGAAATGCCCAGCTCGCGGTTTCGATATTCTTGTGCTTGATGCTCTCGACGAAAATCATGTGGAACTGGCGCGGCAACAGAAACGCGGCAGCAAAGGAGAGCAGCATTAATGTCGCCCAGGGACCCTCCTGTACCGGCGTAAACAACGCTGCATTAATTTCTGGATGCTGGTCCAGGTAGCGGTTGAGTTCGCCGAATCCGCCAAAAATTCCAAATACCGCAAATATTCCCACGCTTAGCAGCGTGACTAACTTGACCAGCGACTCAAACGCGATTGCGACCACCAGGCCCCGGTGCTTTTCTCGCAGAGAGATGTGCCGGGTACCAAACAGGATTGAAAACAGGCCGACCGTGATGCAAAACATCAACGCGATCAAATGCTGTTCGGTTTCATTGGTCATGATTTGCAGTGTGTTCGTGACCGCCTGTATCTGCAGTGACATGTAGGGCAGGGTGCCGGCCAGCACCAGCAGTGTCACCAGCACCCCGGCAAGCTGGCTGTGGTAGCGAAAAGCGAACAGGTCAGCGAGCGACGCCAAGCGATAGGTCTCGGTGATTTTCAGTATCGGCCTGAGCAGGATGGGTGAAGCGACGAAAGCCAGCGTGGTTCCCAGGTATATGGTCAGGAAGTTAAACCCCTGTTTTTCAGCAAAACCGACGCTGCCGTAAAAGCTCCAGGATGTTGCGTATACGCCGATGGAGAGTGAATAAATCAACGGGTGGCTGGCCAGGGATTCCGGAATCCAGCCACGATCGGTAGCGGTTGCGATCAGGAATAACAATCCCAGGTAGAGCACCCCGACCAGGAATAACTGCCACAGTTCAAACTGCATTTTTGCGCAGCACGCGTTGCAACCAGGCCGACAGCAGAATAATGCCAAACCAGACCAGGTAGGGCAGGTACCAGGGTAAATCGACGTCGATCCACAGCGTAAACAAGGGGGGCAGCAATACCAGCAGCGAGATCAGTACCACGATGACGGTGATCTCGGTAGGGCGCACATCGGACGATAACAGCGACAAAAAGTGTTACCCCTGGTTACTTATTATTTAGGCGAGTGTTACTTATCGTGACGCACAGGTCAATAAGTGTGGAAAATATGTCGGTAAATTGCCTATTTCAACCTGGAGGGGATATCGACCCGGGATCAGCATCTTGTCGATGGCTGATGTTTGTGTAAGCATATCTGGCGCCACCAATAAAACCAGTCAAAGCAACCGTGAGGAAGGCGCCATGTCAGAAAGCAAGCTTTACCCCGTTCCCGCCGATTTTGCCGCGCAGGCAAATATTAATGCAGCGCAATACGATGAAATGTACCAGCAATCCGTTGACGATCCCGAGGGTTTCTGGTCGGAACAGGCGGAAAACTATCTCTCGTGGTTTAAACCCTGGGACTCGGTCTGCGACTGGAGTTTCGACGAGGATGATTTGCATATCAACTGGTTTGCGGGCGCCGAACTGAATGTCTCCTACAATTGTCTCGATCGCCACCTGAACTCGCGCGCAGACCAGGTTGCCATTATCTGGGAGGCCGATGATCCAGGCGAAGACCGCAAGATCACCTACGCCGAACTGCACGAGGAAGTCTGCAAGTTTTCCAACGTGCTCAAGGCGCAAGGTGTCAAACGCGGTGACCGGGTATCGATCTACATGCCCATGGTTCCAGAGGCCGCGGTTGCGATGCTGGCTTGCACCCGCATTGGTGCGATGCATTCTGTAGTGTTCGGCGGTTTTTCACCGGACGCGTTGCGTGATCGTATCCAGGATTCGGATTGCCAGGTGGTCATAACCGCGGATCAGTCGGTACGTGGCGGTAAACGAGTTCCATTAAAAGCAAATGCCGATAAGGCCGTGAGCGAGTGCCCCAATGTTAAAAGCGTGATCGTGGTGCAGCGTGGCGGTGAGCCGGTCGAATGGACTGACGGTCGCGATGTCTGGTATCACGAGGCGATGGCACAGGCATCAACGGACTGCGAACCGGAAATGATGGATGCCGAGGATCCATTGTTTATTCTCTATACCTCGGGCTCAACCGGCAAACCCAAGGGCGTTCTGCACACCACCGGCGGTTACTTACTGCAGGCTGCAATGACCCACAAGCTCGTGTTTGACTACAAGGATGGTGAAATTTACTGGTGTACCGCTGACGTCGGCTGGGTTACCGGCCATACCTACATCGTTTACGGACCGCTCGCCAACGGCGCAACCACCCTGATGTTTGAAGGTATTCCGACCTATCCCGACATCTCCCGGTTCTGGCAGGTTTGCGACAAGCATAAGGTTTCGATTTTCTATACCGCTCCGACGGCAATCAGGGCCTTGATGGGTGCCGGCGACGAACCGGTCAAGAAGACCTCGCGCAAGTCGCTGCGCCTGCTCGGCACCGTGGGTGAGCCCATCAATCCCGAAGCCTGGCTGTGGTACTACAATGTCATTGGTGACGGTCGTTGCCCGATCGTCGATACCTGGTGGCAAACCGAAACCGGGGCGCATCTGTTGACGCCGTTACCCGGCGCGACTCCCACCAAGCCGGGATCCGCGACCATTCCGTTTTTTGGTGCTCAACCGTTAATTCTGGATGACCAGGGTAACGAAATCGAGGGTAACCCGGCCGAGGGCAACCTGGCAATGCGGGCACCGTGGCCATCGATGATGCGTTCGGTATACGGCGACCACAAGCGTTTTTATGAAACCTACTTCGCGATGTTCAAGGGTTATTACTTCACCGGCGACGGTGCGCGTCGCGACGAGGATGGATATTACTGGATTACCGGCCGGGTAGACGACGTACTCAATGTCTCCGGTCACCGGCTTGGAACCGCGGAGATCGAGTCCGCGCTGGTCAAGCACGAAAAGGTTGCCGAGTCAGCCGTGGTGGGTTATCCGCACGACATCACCGGGCAGGGCATTTACGCCTATGTCACGCTGATGGCAGGCGAGGAAGGCAGCGATGAATTGAAGCAGGAACTCGTCAACCTGGTGCGCTCCGAAATCGGACCCATCGCCAAGGTCAATATCATTCAGTGGGCACCGGGTTTACCGAAAACCCGTTCCGGCAAGATCATGCGCCGCATACTGCGCAAGGTTGCCGCGAATGAACTCGATAACCTCGGAGATACCTCGACATTGGCTGACCCGGGCGTGGTCGATAACCTGATCGATAATCGACTCAATCGGTAACAGCAACAGCTGGACTGGAATAAAAGCCCCGCTTAGTGCGGGGCTTTTTTCTGAAAAAGTTACTTATAATTCTCTTTTTAAGTGTAACTACATCAACCCGTGTCGATCCTGTCGCAGCTGAATACCGAGACCCGCCTTGGCCGCCTACCCGAACATTTTTACCGGCGTGTCAGTCCGCAGGCGCTGAACAATCCTTACCTGGTCGCTTTCAGCCCGGCAGTTGCGGAATTGCTTGATATCGATCCCGCGTTGTTCCAGCAGCAACAGCTGATTGATTTGCTGACGGGCAATACGCTCGTGCCTGACAGTGATCCGATCGCGATGCTCTACGCGGGCCACCAGTTCGGTCATTACGTGCCGCAGCTCGGTGACGGGCGCGCCCTGATGATCGGTGAAATTGCTGACGTCACCGGCAGCAACTGGGAGATACAGCTTAAGGGTTCGGGACTGACTCCGTTTTCGCGCATGGGTGATGGTCGCGCCGTGTTACGTTCGACCATTCGTGAATTTCTCTGCAGCGAGGCGATTGCCGCGCTGGGAATTCCGACCACGCGGGCGCTGTGCGTGACCGGAAGCAACGATCCGGTATACCGGGAGCGACCTGAAACCGCCGCGGTATTGACCCGCGTCGCGCCGAGTCACATGCGCTTCGGCAATTTCGAGGTCTTTTTCTATCGCCAGCAATATGCTGAACTGAAAATCCTGGCCGACCATATCATCGAGCACTTTTATCCCGATTGTGATGGCGCCGAAAATCCCTACCTCGAGTTGTTGCGCCAGGTCATCGAACGCACCGCCAGTCTCATCGCGCAGTGGCAGTTGATCGGTTTCACTCACGGTGTGCTGAATTCCGACAACATGTCGATGCTCGGCCTGACCATCGATTATGGTCCCTACGGATTTCTCGATACCTACGAATCCGGTTTTGTCTGTAATCATTCCGACGAACAGGGACGTTATGCCTACGATCAACAACCCCGCATCGGCCTGTTCAACCTGTCCTGCCTGGCACAGGCAATGCTGCCGCTGATCGACGCTGACAGCGGCGAAGCGGCGGCCGAAAAGGCCAAACAGTTACTGGCCGACTATCAACCAGCCTACCTGACTCACTTCAACCGGGGTATGGCGTCAAAGCTTGGATTGCAGGCGTTTCGCGACGGAGATGAGGAATTGTTTCACGGCCTGTTCGACGTCATGGAAGGGCAGGTTGATTTTACCAATTTTTTCCGCGCGCTCAGTGATGCCGCTGGCGATAACAACGACCACTCGTTGCGCGACCGGTTCGTCGAGCGCGAGAAATTTGATCATTGGTACCACGATTACCAGGCACGAATAAAAACCGAAACGATCGAAGCCGGATTCCGTCGGCGCCAGATGCGCGCTACCAACCCGAGGTTCATCCTGCGAAACTACCTTGCGCAGCAGGCTATCGCGCGCGCCGAGGATGGAGATTACGGTGAGGTTGAAACCCTGCATCAACTGCTGCAAAAACCTTTCGATGAACAGCATGAGCTCGCCGAATACGCGGCAGAACCCCCGGACTGGGCACGCCATATCGATCTCAGCTGTTCTTCGTGAGACTTGCAAGTTCTCATTCTTTTCTCTAAACTGGGTGAGAATAAAGTGAGAAGAGTTACCAGAAATGCTGACTTCACAGGAACAAAAGACACTCCAGTTTATCCGCAATTACCTCGCGCAATACGGCTATGCCCCAAAATTCAAGGAAATTGGAATCGCCATCGGCGTAACATCGCATGGCACCATACACCGCTACGTGCAGTCGCTGGAAGACAAGGGTTACATCAACCGGGTCAAGGGCAATTCTCGCGGCATGAGCCTTGTCGATTTGCCGCTGGTAAGTCCGCCCACGATACCCCTGGCCGGGAAAATCGCGGCCGGATCCCCGATTGAAGCGATCGAAGACCAGCAGGAACTGAACCTGGCCGAAATGTTCATGGGTCCCGAGTTATTCGCGCTGCGCGTTACCGGCGATTCGATGATTGATGCCGGTATTCTCGATGACGATTACGTGATCATAAAGAAACAACCGGTCGCCAATGACGGGGACATCGTGGTTGCTATGATCGACAAGGCGGAGGCCACGTTAAAACGTTTTAAACGCAAGAGTGAAAGGCTGGTGGCGCTAATCCCCGCGAACGTCGAGATGGAGCCGATGATATACGCGGCCGAACGCGTCAGTATCCATGGCGTGCTGGTGGGCCAGTTAAGACACTACAGGTAAAAACTATCTCATTCCAACTGGGCGTCGTAATCCATACCCGGGAGTTTGATTAAGTGTATAAACCCGTCTTACTGGATCTCAGGGTTATGCATTTGAGAGTGCGATCAAGCTTTCTGCTGTTGCTGAATTTTGCGTAGCATTTCGGCAATTATCTTCGCGTTGCCGGCAACGATCTGGCCGTTTTCGAGAAAATTACCGTCACCGCTGTAGTCGGTAACCAGGCCGCCGGCTTCGCGAACGATTAGCGCGCCGGCAGCGAGATCCCAGGCACTGAGTCCGGATTCCCAGAAGCCATCGAGGCGTCCTGCCGCCACATAGGCGAGATCGAGTGCTGCCGAGCCCGCACGCCGGATGTCGCTGGCGGAGGTAAAAAAGGCGCTAAAAAGTTTGAGGAACTCATCAAGTTGACCTGGATTTTTAAACGGGAATCCGGTTGCAAGTAAAGCCCCCTCAATTGTTTTCAGGTGAGCGACCCGGATACGGCGATTATTGAGGGTGGCGCCATCGCCGCGACTGGCGGCAAACAGTTCCTGTTTGTAAGGGTCGTAAATCACGCCATGCGCGAGGCGACCTCGATGTTCGCAGGCTATCGAGACGGCATAATGGGGAAAGCCATGCAGGTAATTGGTAGTGCCATCGAGCGGGTCGATAATCCAGCGGTACTCGTCCTTGCCTTCGATGCTTCCGGACTCTTCGGCGAGAATACCGTGAGCGGGGAAGGCCTTTAGCAATTCCTCGATTATCCGTGATTCCGCTTCGCGGTCGACTTCGCTGACGTAATCGTTAACGGCTTTTACTTCGACCTTTAAGTCGGGTAGCTTGTTGATTTTGCGAACGATAAAATCACCAGCGTGATGAGCCGCCCGAACCGCGATATTGAGCATTGGTTGCATCGATGGAGCCTGGTGATACCGGAAAAGGCGCGCAGTCTAGCAAAGGGTCCGAAAATAGACCAGAAGTAAACCCAACGGTGAGTAGCACAAAATGAAACTGCATAACATCAAGATCGTCATGGTCGGTACGACCCATCCTGGAAACATCGGTGCCGCTGCCAGGGCCATGAACAACATGTGCTTCAGTCACCTCAGCCTGGTAGATCCGCAGTGCCCGATCGGGGAGACGGCTTATGCCAGGGCCTCGGGTGCCAACGGCATACTCGACAAACGCGAAACCTGCAGCGATCTGTCCCAGGCGATTGAGGATTGTAGCCTCGTGGTTGCGGCCAGTGCTCGTCGACGCTCGCTTCCGTGGCCCGAGCTTAGCCCGGCGGAACTGGCGGTTAAGCTGGATTCAATGGCTGATTCAAACCACGCAGCGCTGGTGTTCGGACGCGAACATTCAGGCCTGACCAACGAGGAAATCCAGGTATGTAATCAGATGGTCTGCATTCCAGCGAATCCGGAATTCAGCTCACTTAATCTGGCTTCGGCGATCCAGATTCTGTGTTACGAGATCTATGCTCGCCTGGGCAATACAATGCCGCCCGCAAAAGCGCCGGATGCCCATGATTTACCGGCGCCAAATGCCGAGGTCGAAGGTTACATCCAGCATTTGGAGAAAACTTTGAAAGGCTGCGGGTATCTCGATCCTGGCCAACCGGGCATGATTATGCAGCGCCTGCGACGCCTTTATCTGCGTAGCGAACTGACCCGCAACGAGATAAATATCTTACGCGGCATGCTGACGGCAATAGAAAAACAGCAAATCTGAATGTTACAAATCGTTACAAAACGTTACCCGGCTGAAAAGCTTTGTAACAGGCGATTCCCTAGAATTTTCTCCGTCACTAATCAACTACGGAGACAATCCATGAAACTTTCTACAAAAATTATTACTGCAGTATTGCTTATCGCCGGCAGTTCGGGCGTGGTTTACGCATTCAGTAAACATGGCGACTGGGGCATGTCCCCCGAAGAAAAGGTCGAGTTCCTGACCGATCGCGTCACCAAAAAGCTGGAACTCGACCGCGGGCAACAGGAAAACTTCACCCGGCTGGCACAGATGGTGGCTCAACTGATGATGGATGCCAGGGCTACCAGGGCACAGCATGTTAGCGAAATCGAAGCGCTGCTGGAGGAACCCAGTTTTAATCAGGCAAGGGCGCTTGAACTGGTGCAGCAAAAAATACTGATGGTCAACGAAAAAGCGCCCCTCGTTATTGCTTCGCTGGCGGTATTCCTGGATTCCCTGAGCGCTGAACAAAAACAGGAGTTGCAGGGCTTTCTCGAACACCGTCACAAGCACCATCACCGGTATGGGGGCGATGAGTAATCCTGCCCCTAGATCGCGACGCGGCTGCTCGAAGAGTAGCCGCGTTGTACAATGACTGCCTGCTAGCAACCCGGGCCTGTAGATGCGTAAATTATTACTGATCGATGACGACGAAGGACTGGCTGAGCCGTTGCAAAAGTATCTTGCGAAATTCGATATGTCGTTAGATAACGAAATCCAGCCGTTAAAGGCGATCGAACGTATCAGGCAGCAACCCTATGACCTGGTGGTACTGGATGTCATGTTGCCGCAGATCGACGGATTCGAAACCTGCCGTCGCATACGCCATTTCAGCGATATTCCAATCTTGATGCTGACCGCGCGTGGCGAAGTAATGGACCGGGTTGTCGGACTGGAACTGGGGGCCGATGACTACCTGCCGAAGCCGTTTGAACCGCGTGAACTGGTGGCGAGAATTCAGAATATCTTCAAGCGCGGTAAAGCAACGGCATCCGGGACTGTTTACACGGTCGGCGAATTTCGTATCGATCTGGACAAGAAACACCTCACGCGTAATGGCGAAGCGGTGGCGATCACGGCGACCGAATTCGGTTTACTGAGCTTGCTCGCGGAGAACCAGGACCGTGTCTTGTCCCGCGATGAAATCATGCAGGTACTGCGCGGTCTTGATGCCGACATATACAGTCGTGCCATCGATGTCCTGGTGAGCCGGCTCAGGCAGAAGCTGCAGCGTCCTGAATTGATACGCACGGTGCGTGGACAGGGCTATCAACTCGTGAATCGCTAATGTGGTCCTATTTACAGGCTCGATGGCAAAGCCTGATTTTCAGGCTTTTATTTTATTTCCTGGTTTCAATGCTGGCACTTGCCGTTATTCTGGGGATCAGTTTCGCCCAGCGGATTAAGCCCCACGTGCAGAATGAAATCCTTCCCAACGTGGAGCGTTATATCGAGTACCTCATTGAGGATATTGGAAATCCGCCTGACCTGGCAACTGCTCAGCAGCTCGCCGAGCAGTTGCCATTCGAAATCCGTATCGAAGGGCAGGGGATCGACTGGAGTTCGAGCCCGGGACTGAAAGCCATTGCTGTCTATGAATTCGAGCCGGCCCCACGGCCCTACGACAACGTGTATCTGAGCCATCATCGGCGCGACCAGTTCCTGTTGATTCAAAAGCAGGACTATCGATACCTGTTTTCTGTCGACAACGGCTTTCGACGTGGGTCTGAACGACGACACTGGGTACTGTTCCTGTTGCTCGGCTCGATTCTGCTGTTCCTGTATTTTGTCATTCGACGCATGTTCAGGCCGATAGAAGCGATGTCACGACAGGTCAAAAAAATTGGCGAGGGTGACCTCGAACAGAGAATCGAAACCGGGGGAAAGGGTGAGCTCGAACTGCTGGCAGCAGGGATTAACGATATGTCGGAACAGATCAAGGCGATGCTCGAGGGTAAATCGGCCCTGTTGCTCGCCATCAGTCACGAACTGCGCTCACCCATTACCCGTATGCGTGTCAACCTCGAGCTGCTCGAACCCGACGAGGTTCAGCAAAAATTAATCGATGATCTGCGTGAAATGGAAACACTGATTGCGTCAATACTCGAATCAGAAAAGCTGAATTCCGGGCATGCTCCACTAGCACTGGAACGCTGCGATATGTCGAGCCTGATCGAAGAAGTGATAAAGGATCATCCCTGTCGGGAGCGCATTAGAACCCGTATGAATCCGATCGAGGTCAGGGTAGATCCGATGCGGATAAAGCTGTTGATCAAGAACCTGGTTGACAACGCCTGTCAACACGCAGGCGAAGACCGGGCAGATATCAATATAAACCTGTCCCTGGAGCAGGGGATGGTAAGACTGGAGGTGCAAGACCATGGCCCTGGCCTGGACCCAGGGGATATTCCAAGGCTTACCGAGGCGTTTTACCGTCCCGACAGCTCGAGGCAAAGAAATACCGGGGGTTACGGCCTGGGGCTATATCTTTGCAAGCTTATTGTCGATGCGCATGCGGGGCAGATTACGATTGAAAGCGAGCCCGGAAATGGTACCGGAGTAATAGTCATACTACCCATTGATAATAGTTGACCATTTTAGTCAGGATTGTATACTGAACGCGTTTGATACCAACTTCTTACGCCATGCGACTATCCACTAAAAGCCGATATGCGGTGACATCACTGCTCGACCTGGTTATGCATTCCGACCAGGGTCCGGTTTCGCTTGCCGACATATCGGTTCGACAGGGTATTTCCCTCTCTTACCTCGAACAACTGTTCGCCAAGATGCGCCGTAATAAACTGGTTGTCAGTACCCGCGGACCCGGTGGCGGTTACAGCTTGGGTAGTTCTCCGGACCAGGTTTGTATTGCTGATGTCATCAGTGCGGTTGACGAGGAAGTGCAGGTTGTCGACAAAGGTGTTACCGGGGGTTCGGCAAGTTACGAACCCTGTCTGACCGAACAACTGTGGGAAGAGCTCAGTGCCGAAATCGAAAATTACCTGACCAAGATCTCGCTGGCTGACATGATGCAGAATGACGAGGTGCAGGCGCTGTCTCGCGCCCACGATCTGCGACAGAAGCGACATAACCTGATCTAAAGCCATGGCCATCTACCTCGACCATAATGCAACGTCGCCTATGCATCCAGAAGTGGCCGATGCGATGATGCCTTTCCTGCGTAACCCGACTGGAAATCCGTCGAGCCTGCATAGTTTCGGGCGTATGGCGCGCTCGGCCGTCGAATCCGCGCGTGCTGAAGTAGCAAATTTACTGGGTTGCTCGAGTGATGCCGTCATTTTCACGTCCGGTGGCACCGAAGCCAACAACATGTTGCTCAAAGGTTATGTAGACCGGACCAGTGAACGTCCTGTCGTCAGCAGTGAAATAGAACACCCGAGTATCCTCGAACCCCTCAGACAGTTGCAGGCCGACGGCCAGGCAGTGGTGCTGTTAAAACCGGATTACGATGGATTGATCGATCTTGCCGCAGCTGACAAGGCGTTATCTGATGCAAATGCACAGTTACTTACGATCATATACGCTAACAATGAAACCGGGGTTATTCAGCCAGTCAAGGAATTGGCCGCGATGGTCGATCGTGATTCCTGCCTGGTACATAGCGATGCAACCCAGGCCGTCGGCAAGATTCCCATCGATATGGCACAGATCGATATCGATGCAATCAGCTTTTCCGCACATAAGCTGCGCGGACCGCAGGGCGTGGGAGCCCTGGTGGTAAATCGCAAACCGAGGAACGTGCTGATCAGCGGCGGTTACCAGGAAAACAGGTTGCGCGGTGGTACCGAAAATGTCGCCGGCATTGTCGGCCTGGGCAAGGCAGCCCAGGTTGCCAGGCTTGAAATGGCGCACAAGAAGCACCATCTTGAACAGCTGAGGGATGTTTTTGAAGCAAAGCTGGAAATCATCCCGGGTAGCGTGGTTTTTGGACAGCAGGAGCCACGGTTACCGAATACGACTTTTTTCGCGTTGCCTTACTATCACGGAGAGACTCTGCTGATGGAACTGGATCGAGCCGGTTTTGCCCTTTCCAGCGGGTCTGCCTGCCACAGTGCGGTGACTAAACCCAGTCACGTTCTGACCGCCATGGGCGTCGATGACGGCCTGGCTCTGAATGCGATCAGGGTGAGTTTCGGCATGGACAACAGCCTGCAGGATGTTGAAATGTTAGTGACTAAACTCCAGGAACTGGTAAACCAGTTGCCTGCTGTTATCCGCCAGGTAGCGGTGTAGAGAGATTTTAATGGCGATTCATATTAGCGATATAGCAGCCTCACGAGTGCAGCATTTTCTTGCTAACCGCGGCAAGGGTATCGGCTTGCGACTCGGTGTCAAAACGACAGGTTGCTCGGGTCTCGCCTATGTCATCGAATTTGTCGATGAGCTCCAGGATGACGATGAAGTCTTCGAAACCAAGGGCGTTAAGGTAGTCGTGGATAAAAAGAGCCTTGTTTTTCTTGATGGCACGGAAGTTGATTTTGCCAAAGTGGGTCTCAACGAGGGATTCCAGTTTAAAAATCCTAACGCCAAGAATGCCTGTGGTTGTGGTGAGAGCTTTACCGTTTAAACTAAGCCGCCGCTTCCATGCAGTCCCCTGATTTTAGCCAGACCTACTTCGAGCTATTCGGCCTCGAACCTGCGTTCGATCTCGATGCCAGGGATTTACAGGCTGAACAACAGCGTCTGCAAGCGACCTACCACCCGGATAGATTTATCGGTGCCGATGACCGGGATAAGCGGTTGTCGACGCAAATAGCATCCTGGGTAAACCAGGCCTATGAAACGCTGCAGGACCCGGTCAAACGTTCGCGCTATCTGCTCGAAATCAGCGGCGCCACTATCCCCGACGACTCGAGTACCACGTCGGATACCGAGTTTTTGATGGAGCAGATCGAATTGCGAGAAGAAGTTGAATCCTGTCGGCATGGCGATGATCCATTACAGCAGTGCCAGCAGATTGAGTCGAAGCTGGCACACAGGGCCAGCGAACTCGCAACCGAGTTCGTCACGCATTTCGAATCGCGCGATCTCGATGCGGCATTGTTAAGCAGCCGCAAGATGCAGTTTATTCAGCGGATTCAGCACCAGTTGTCCGAACTCCAGTTCGAGTTGGAGGATCACTGATGGCCTTGCTGCAGATATCCGAACCCGGTGGATCCAGCGCACCACATCAGCACCGTAACTCGGTCGGCATCGATCTGGGCACCACGAATTCACTGGTGGCGACCGTGCGCAGCGGAGAGGCGGTATGCCTGGCCGATGGAGAGGAACGCAGCCTGCTGCCGTCGGTCGTCCATTTTGGCGACCAGGAAATCCTCACTGGCCACCAGGCATTGTCCTTGCAGACCCTTGATCCGCTAAATACCGTTTCCTCGATAAAAAGAATGATGGGTAGAGGACGGGAAGACGTCAGCCAGCTCGGTAGTTCCGTGCCTTATCAATTCGTGGTCAGCGAAGAAAGTAATGTTCCGAGGATCCGAACCCGAAGCGGCGATTTCAGTGCGGTCGAAATTTCGAGCGAAATTCTAAAAACATTGTCCCGTCGCGCGGTTCAGAGCACGGGTGGAGATCTCGATGGCGTCGTTATCACCGTGCCTGCTTATTTCGATGATGCCCAGCGTCAGGCGACGCGCGATGCGGCGAAACTAGCCGGCCTGAACCTGTTCCGGTTATTAAACGAACCGACCGCAGCGGCGGTGGCCTACGGACTGGATCAGCAAAACGATGGATTGATCGCGGTTTATGATCTCGGTGGTGGCACCTTCGATATATCGATATTGCGACTTAACAAGGGTGTATTCGAGGTTCTTGCTACCGGGGGTGATTCATCGCTCGGCGGAGACGATATGGATCATGCGCTGGGTGAGTGGATAATCGAGCAGGGCGGCTTCACCGGTATCGATGCAGGTCTCGCCCGGAGAATCCTGTTCGCGGCGCGCACTGCGAAAGAGGCACTTTCGGGCGCCGACTCCGCTGAAATTGTCATCGACCATGAGGGACAGCATTGGAGCGGTGTTGTCGATCGAGACTTGTTCGAAACCCTGATTGATCCCCTGGTAAAAAGAACACTGAGCGCTTGCCGACGTGCGGTGCGAGATGCCGGAATTTCGAAACACGATATCGGTGAAGTTGTCATGGTCGGCGGATCTACCCGGGTGCCATTGGTGCAGTTAATGGTAGGCGATTATTTTGAACGCAAGCCGATGTGTGATCTCGATCCTGACCAGGTGGTTGCGCTCGGTGCCGCAATTCAGGCGGATATACTGGCAGGCAATAAGCCTGGCAGCGATATGCTGTTACTTGATGTACTACCGCTGTCCCTGGGGATAGAGACCATGGGTGGCCTGAGCGAAAAGATAATCCATCGTAATTCACCGATTCCGGTGACCCGGGCACAGGAGTTCACAACCTTCAAGGATGGTCAGACCGCGATGTCAATTCACGTGGTCCAGGGTGAACGCGAACTGGTTTCTGACTGTCGGTCATTGGCGCATTTCGAGTTACGTGGATTTCCACCGATGAATGCTGGTGCCGCCCGCATCCGTGTGACCTACCAGGTAGATGCCGATGGCCTGATGTCTGTGACGGCCGAGGAACTCACCAGCGGAGTTGCCGCAGATATCGTGGTCAAACCTTCTTATGGCTTGACCGACACTGAGATCGAATCGATGCTGCGGGACTCGATGGATCATGCCCGTGAGGATATCATGCAACGTATGCTCAGGGAGGAACAGGTCGAAGCCAGAAGGGTGATTGAAGCGATTGATGCCGCGTTGGCACAGGACGGGGAGATCCTGCTGAGCGAAGCCGAAATCGCGCAAATCCGGCAGCACAGGGACGCACTCGATACGGTTATCGATACGGCACCGGCAGACGAACTGAAGCAATTGATCAAGGCGATAGAGGATGCGAGTGAATCTTTTGTTGCGAAACGCATGAACGCGAGCGTAAAACAGGTGCTCACCGGTAAACAAATTGACGAGGTTGATGTTTGATGACCAAGGTCACCATACTACCCCATGAGGAAATTTGCCCCGAGGGTGCAGATATAGAGGTGGAACCCGGTATCAGCTTATGCGATGCGATGTTGAGCAACGGTATCGAGATTGAGCATGCCTGTGAAAAATCCTGCGCCTGCACAACTTGCCATGTATACGTGCGCGAGGGTTTTAATTCGCTCGAAGAATCCAGTGAAGATGAAGATGACTATCTCGACAAGGCCTGGGGGCTGGACATGGATTCGCGCCTGAGTTGCCAGGCAATCGTCGCAGATGAACCATTGACTATCGAGATACCGAAATACACCATCAACATGGTGTCCGAAAATCACTAGGAGCAAATCATGAGTCTTAAGTGGACCGATACACTGGATATAGCCATTGAACTGGCCGAGACACATACCGATGTTGATCCGCAGTATGTACGTTTTACCGACCTCCACGCATGGGTCTGCGCGCTTGAAGATTTTGATGATGATCCCAATCATTCGAATGAAAAGATCCTTGAGGCCATCCAGATGGCCTGGATCGAAGAGGCTGATTGATGGATTAGATTCAAGCGCCATCCCTCATTTCAGGTTGATGACGCCATTCTCTCTGGTAATCAACTACTTTCAGTGTGTTTTTAACGTGATTTAGATGCTTTTTTCAACAATGTGAATTATTTTTTTTAGTTAGTTTTTTTTCGATTAAGCCCTAACTTACAGTATTTTAAGAATTAAACTTAAAGTGCTTTCTCACTAAAGAGCTGTGAAGAGCGTCACAGTTCGCTTGCAATCATCTCCGGTTTCGGTAAATTACAACTCATAATCCATGGATTAAATAAAGTGGATAAGGCGCTGAAATTAAAGAAATTTCGTTATCAGCGCAAATTACCAAAGCTATTCTCGAACGCAATGTTCGGGCGGAAGACATCGATAATAGGAGAGAAGCACCATGAGTAACGTAGCATACATCAGTGAAGTTGCGGCTGAACGGCAAACCTACGCTAGGGAATCCCAGTTAAAAACCTACTACGATACCAGAAACCGGATTATCTGGCTTCTGATGAAGGGCGCACCACGCCCGGCGTTCACGTTAAAGCTGCTGAACGAAATTACTAGTCAAATCAAGACCGTTCAGCAGGACATGGCGGAAAGCGATGGCGAAAAATACGATTTTCTCGTCCTCGGTTCCGACATCGAAGGCGTATTCAATCTGGGCGGCGATCTCGACCAGTTCTGCCAGTATATCCGTAATCGCGACAGGGACGGGCTGCTCAGATATGCGAAGCTTAGTATCGATCTCGTGTATCAAAACCTGGTCCATTTTGGCGCGGATATGAAGAGCATTTCGCTGATACAGGGCGATGCGCTGGGCGGCGGTTTCGAAGCGGCGTTTTCCGCCAACATCGTGGTAGCCGAGCGCGGCACCAAATGTGGATTGCCCGAGGTTCTTTTCAATATGTTCCCCGGCATGGGCGCCTTTTCGATTCTGTCGAGAAAGATCGGTTTCGCCGCGGCGGAAAAGATGATCATGAGCGGCGGCGTCTACAGCGCGGAAAAACTCTACGATATGGGTCTGGTTGACATACTGGCGGAAAAAGGCGAGGGCGAGGTCGCGATATACCAGTATATCAAGTCCACCCAACGATCGAATAACGCCTATCGCTCGATGCAGCAGGTCAAGGATATCTGTAACCAGGTAAGCTATCAGGAATTGATAGATATCGGGACAGTATGGGCCGATGCGGCGCTTAAACTCAGCGAGAAGGATCTACGCATGATGCAGCGCCTGGTCCGCCGGCAGAACAACCGCATGCAGGAAAGCGTCTAGCAGGCTAGCGCTCAGGTAATTTCTTCGAATATATGTTGTCTTCTTCGACCGTCGCTGCATTGTTCAATGCAGCGACGGTCCTTTCAAAAACTTCCGCGATCTGCTCGCTCATCTGCTTGATCTTTTTGCTGCCCATATCGTAGGGCTTTAATGCTTCCCCTCCCAGGCATACCTCTACCAGCCGGTTGGCACCCAGTTCGGTCGCCGAGCCCTTGAGCGCATGCAGATGTTCGCGGTACTCGAGGTAGTCGTCATACATGGATTTCTTGATGTCCAGCACGTGCTGCGCGCCTTCCTTCTCGAAATTATTTAGCAGCGTTTTGATGAAATCAGGATCATCGCCGAGTACGTCGAGTTCGTGCAAAATGATATTGTCGAACCATTCGGACTCGTTGTAGTTGCTGCGTAACTGGGTCCTGGATTCCCGAGGCGCGGGTTTTTCCATTGTCTTGGCTTTGCGGGTATTTTTCGACAGCGAAGCAATACACTCGAGAAGTCCGCGGGCGTCGATCGGCTTGGTGAGGAACCGGTTCGCACCGGCAGCCAGTGACTTCTCGCGGGCATCGGGCGTGGCGTCGGCGGTCAGCATGATGACCGGTAACTGACCGCCGGTATCCATGAAGCGCAGCGACTGCACCACCTCGACACCCGAGACTTCGGGCATGTTCATGTCGAGGATGAGCATGTCGATCTGGTCCAGTTCATCGGACAGTATATCCAGAGCTTTTTCACCAGTATCGGCGATGCGCACGTTATGGCCCGCGTTGCGCAGGATGCCGTTGATGACCTGCTGGTTCACCTGGTTGTCTTCCGCGACCAGGATATTCAACGTCGATACACCGGCCTGCTTGGCGTAATGCTCGGCCATAGTGACGATCTTGCTGTCGTTCAAGTTCACGCTCTGCGCCGCGTGCAATGCGTTGAACAGGAGTCGTTTCTCTTCGGGATTAGCGATTGTCGATATGTAGTAATGGTTCGAACGGTTGGCGTCGATCATGGTATCGGACGAATTGATCAACACCATGGAAGTATTTTCCAGTAAACCCTCGGACTTCACCATTTGCGCGAACTGCACTGCGTTGATATCGATCAGGCAGTCCTGGTCGACCACAATCGTCTCGTAGGGATTGTCGTCATCGTCCGCCTGGATCATCTGCGACAGGGCGCGGCTCGAGGTGCGTACCCAGTCGAAATTGGCTTGCCATTGTTTGAGCGCAGGTCTGATCACGCTGGCGGTATCCTCACCTGACAGCAGCAATACGTGGTTTTCGGAAATACTGATTTCCGGGTTGGTGCTCGCCAGGAACGGAAGTTCGAACCAGAAAGTGGAACCCTTTCCGACCTCGCTGACGACGCCGACTTCACCGTGCATCAACTCGACCAGTTCCTTCGATATCGTTGTTCCGAGCCCGGTGCCGTCGAATGTTCGACTGGTGCCGGCGTCGGCCTGGGTGAAATCGTCGAAGATCTTGCCGAGGTCCTCCTCGGCGATGCCGATGCCGGTATCGACGATTTCGAAACGAATCCGCGGTGCCGACACAGTGCCCCCGATTAACCCCACCGACAGGATCACCGAACCCCTCTCGGTAAACTTGATCGCGTTATTAACCAGGTTGATGAGCACCTGGCGCAGATGTTGCTGATCGCCCTTGAGCGCGAACGGGGTTTCCGGATCGAAATTACAGGACACCGTTAAATTCTTTTTTTCGCCCATCGGCGCAAGCATGAAAATCACCGAGTTGACAAGCCCGTGCAGGTCGAAATCCCTGGATTCGATGATGATCTTGCCGGCCTCGATCTTGGCTATATCGAGCACGTTCTCGATCAGTTCCAGCAACGTGTTGGCCGAATTGTGCATCGTGTTGACGAGTTCCTGCTGTTCGTTGTTCAGCTTGGTTTCGCGCAGCAGATCACCCATGCCGATGACGCCGTTCAGCGGTGTTCTGAGTTCGTGTGACATGTTGGCGAGAAAGCGGCTCTTGGCCTCGTTGGCCTGCTTGGCCATGTCCACCGCGGCGTGCAGTTTCTTGATCAGGAAACTGGCGTAAATCGGCAACAGGCAAATTGTCAGTAGCAGGCTGACACCGAAGATGTGGTGTTGTTGCCAATAGTCGCCCCAGATGACGACCGCGGAAAAGCCGAGAATGGCGATGGCCTGTGAAATGTAGAGATTGGTGAGGCCGTAGCGAAAGCCGTTGCCGAGGATAACCCAGGGATAAATCACGAAAAATAGCACAGTTTCGGCACCAGAGTGGTACATCAGCCACGACAGCAGACCCATGTCCAGCACTGCGCCGCAAATCCGTCTGAACTGCGATGGCACTGGCTTAATGACAATTGCGGTAAAAATCGCCAGAGCAGACGTGTAATAGATAATGCACATCAGCCCCACCAGCGAAGTGAGCGTATTGACGAAGGTTTCGCCCTGGTTCCAGGGGATAAAGACGTAACCAATTACGATGAAACTGATCGCGAGTCTCAGCTTGGCCTGTTCTGGTTCAGAGTCGCCGGTGCCTTTTAGTCTTCTGTTTAATCGACCAAAAAAACTGGAATTTATTTCAGTGGAGGCCATCAGGAAAAGTGGCGACAGCTACTAACCGTCGCTGAAAGTATCATGGATTTTAGTAATCGTGTCTAAACGTTCGAAAAAGGCTTCAACACAAATCGGGTCGAACTGGGTGCCCGCATGCTTGTGCAGGTAATCCTGGGCATCCTTGGCATCCCAGGCGCGTTTATAGGGTCTGGCTGAAACCAGCGCATCATATACATCCGCCACTGTGACGATACGTGCCACCAGCGGAATGTCTTTACCCGAAATACCGTTTGGATAGCCGCTGCCATCAAAACGCTCGTGGTGATTGAGCGCAATAATCGAGCCTGTCTGGATATAGCGCGACTGGCTGTGCGATAAAATCGAGTGGCCGATAATGGTATGCTGCTGCATGGTCATCCACTCGGTCGGTTCGAATTTGCCGGGTTTGAGCAGGATCCTGTCCTGGATCCCAATCTTACCGATGTCGTGCATCGGCGCGGCATACTCGATTTCGTCACACTCTTTTTCGCTGAGGCCAAGGGCTTCGGCGATCTCGCGTGAATACCTGGCCATGCGCACAACATGATTCCCGGTCACCTCGTCGCGGTATTCCCCCGCCTTGGCGAGGCGCAGCAGGGTTTCATGTTCTCGCGAGACGATCTGCTGGGTCGCAACTTCAACCTGACGTGCCAACCAGTCGGCGCGATCCTGGATGATGGATTGCTGTTCATGCAGTTTGAGTAGATTACGACAGCTGGTGCGGCATTCGATCTGATCGATTGGACGAGTCAGAAATGCCGTTGCCCCGGCTTCCAGGGCATCGTAACGGACCGATTTCTCGCTCACCACGGTAATCATCATGATCGGGATATCCTGGCAGGCCGACCTGGTACGAATTTGCTTGATCAGCTCGACGCCATTAATATCGGGCATGCGATAGTCTGTAATGATTAAATCTGGATGGTTGTGATCTAACCAGTGCAGTGCTTCGAGCGGGTTGGCAAATGATTCGATACTGACATCGTCTTCGGCTTGCTGAATTATCTTTGCGAGGATGGTTCGACCGGTTGATTCATCGTCGACGATTAACACCTTACGCTGGCGCCGAAGAATGCTGAGTCGACGGGCGTTTTCATAAGGTTCGATATTTGAGCCCTTTGGAATATCGGTTTTTTTATCTGTGCTCGAAATCAATTCTCTCACCCCATATCGATCCAGAGAGGATCGCGCATAGTAGCAATATCAATGACTTATGTCGCTTTTTTAAACGTTGCTTTATGAGCTTGGTTATAAACTGCAGCTTATCTGTTAAGTAATGTTATTCAATAAAATCAAACTGCTGTGAGACATACATCTCAAACTGGATGAAAATCCAGTAATATCGGTAAATATGTCACATTCATATATTTGTAGCACAAATTCCAAAATCCGCCTGCTCGCGGTGCTATTTTTTTTGATCGCGAGTCATGCTCCTGGCGTACTCGCCGGGCCTGATACGATTGATATAAAGATTGGTCAAGGCAGTTACCGGGTCGAGCTTGCGCTGACATCAGCGCAGCGTCGTCAGGGTTTAATGCATCGCGAGCGACTTGCCCATAACGGTGGTATGTTGTTGGTCTATCCGCGGCCCGGTGACCATCGTATCTGGATGAAGAATATGAAAATTCCGTTAAGGGTGCTCTGGATCGACGAGCAATTCAAGGTGTTGCAAATCCGGCGCCTTGTTCCCTGTGAGGCATCTCCGTGCCCGGTATTTTCAGCACCATTACCGGCACGGTATATCCTCGAGTTAAGCGATGATGAACACGATGTCAAACCGGGCGACGAGATCGTAGGGCTCAATGCCCTGTAGATAACAGGCGACGCCTGTTGTTAAATTTTAACCAGATGTTTGCCAGCACCACGATGGCGATCAGCGGTGTGACCGCGTAGTTGACGAAGCGCCACCCCCATTCATATTGCAGGGCCCCCGCGCTGAAAGACGATGCCGCCGCCACAGTAAATACGGTGAAATCATTGAAAGCCTGCGCCTTGGCGCTTTCGTCACCGCGATAGGTTTCCGTCAGCAGACTGGTGCCACCGATAAACATGAAATTCCAGCCGACGCCCAGGGTCAGAAGCGCCGCCCAGAAATGTGAAACGGAACTGCCATGAAAACTCATCAAAATGCATAGCACCATCAGCAAGGTGCCGGTCATGATAATCCGCTGTGCGCCAAAGCGATTGATCAAATGCCCGGTAAAAAACGATGGCACGAACATCCCGAGTACATGCCACTGGATAACGAAGGCGACCTCGCTGAATTCATGATGTTGATGCGTCATCTCGAGGGGAGTGGCTGTCATCAGCAAGACCATAATGCCATAGCCAATGGCTGCGCTCGCAACGGCCACGATAAACGCAGGTTGTGCCGCTATCTGCAGCATCGGCCGGGTGGTTTGCCTGAAGTCCCGGATTAGAGGTTTTGGCAGTTGCATGAACATAAAATTAATCCCGTTCAGGCTGTATAGAATTATCACTGATATCAATGTGCCGACGTAAGTGACAGCAAACACGTCTTTACTGAGATTGGCCAGATTCGGTCCGATGACTGCAGCAAGCACACCACCGGCGAGAACGTAACTGATCGCCGTGTTCTTTTTTTCCGCTGGTGCAACCTCGGTCGCGGCAAACCTGAAGTAGTTGCCGAAGCCGGTATAAACGCCGATTGCAATCGTGCCGATACAAAACAGCGGGAACAGGCCTTGATAAATTCCGACGGCACCGCAGCCGCCACCGATAATACCGATCAGGGTCGCGAGCAAAAATCCGCGCTTGCGACCGATCACGCCCATTAACAGCGAGGCCGGGATACTGGTCAGCATGACAGCCACAAAATAGAGTGCGAGTGGCAGGGTAGCCAGCGCCTTGTTGGTGGCCAGATGACTACCGATAATGGCCGCGGCAGTTACCATCAGGGAATTTACCGACATCATGCTGGCCTGTGCCAGGGCCAGCTGGATAACGTTACGATTCATAGTATGAACCAGAGTAAGGCGGGGATGACCAGCACGCTTGCCAGGTTGCCGACCAGTACGATAGAAGCAACCCGATGGGGTTCCTGGTCGAATCTTTCGGCCACGATGAAATTCAGGATCGCGGGCGGCAGGATGCTAAACAATAACAGCAAGGATGCCTGCTCCTGCGGTAACGGCAACAGTTTAACAAATAGCACCGCGATTATCAGACCACTGATCGGGCATAGCAATGCACCGATGGTGCTGATTTCCCAGTCACGAAAATCGATTGCTATCATACGAACGCCAAGCGAGAACAGCATCAACGGAATAGCGATCAGTCCGAGCATATGGATCGGCAGTCGCAGGGTTTCTGGAAGCTGTATTTCGAGAATTGATACCGCGATACCGAGAAAAGTGGCCACGATCATCGGATTCGTCAGCACCGTCCTGATAGACCAGCGCTGGGTGATCAGTTGTTGACCGACGAGGAAGTGTAGAAAGTTTGATATCGCCAGCAGCAAGATAGCGGCTGGCAGCATCGCTTCACCAAAGGTCAGTACCACCAGCGGCAGACCCATGTTGCCGCAATTATTGAACATCATTGGCGGAACCAGTGTTTTCCACTGGTAACCCATAAACCGGGCGACCGGCCAGGCAATGATCCCGGAGCCGAGCACGACGGCCAAGCACCCCAATGACAGGTGGAGGTAATCTGCCAGCACGTAATTGCTTCCGGACATGGAATCGAAAATGAGGGCCGGGGTGAATATGTCCATGTTGATCCGATTACCGGAGGACATATCGGTATCGTGGCGCTGACGCGCATAGAAGTAACCAAGCGCCACGATACTGAACACCGGGAAAATAATCGCAACAATGCGATAGATTAAATCCACCTCTGGCATCTGGGATTAGAAGTGAAGTGAGAGGTCTTTATGAACGGCAAGACAGCTTGCGATCGATTCCGCCTGCTCGGAAGTCAGGCGTTCCTGCATGCGCATACCGATGGTGCTAGCAATAGCCTGGTCGTATTCGTCGAGGTCGTCTGCGAGCTCGTCGGCTGCACGCTGGTGCCATTCAACTTCGGATTGTAGAATCTCTGCGGCAAGCATTACCTGGCCGATCGCCTTGTCCTTGTCGGGGGTGGTGCCGCGCAGTGCCCGCTTGGCGCGTGACAGCTTGGACTTGATGCGGTGGGTCTCGGTGAGCTTGTCGACTTCGAGTTCCAGTATCTTTATCGCCTCCAGGCCGTCTTCGGGCGCCTGCTCCCGGATTAACGACAGCAGTGGATCAAACTCCTGCTGCAGGACCGCGAGTTTATCGGTTTCACCGATCATTTTCCGCATTGTGACAATCATGTCATAGCTTTCATCGACGTTTTGTCGATAGGTTCGGCGGGCCTTTGTTTCCGCTTTGGCCAGCGCGTCAAACCTGGCGCGTGCATCCTGCCAATTGTCAGGAATGCTTGCCTGCAGCGTTTTACTTTCGGACTCAATCCTTGCGATATCCGCAAGGATTTTTTTAATGCGCTTTTCGTCGACCGGTTCGGTAAATGCAACACGCTGTCGCTGCTGCTCTAGTTCATCGATTTCCTTTTTCAACTTGCGAACCTCTCTCTGAATCTGCCGAACCTCGACGTGCAAAGGCCTGTAGCCAGGTGAATAATCCTCGAGTGCTTTTTTGGTGGCGCGGATCTCTTCGATCATTGCAAACGCGGCACCCGCCTGTTTATAGCTTTCATTCAATCGCTCCTGGTACTCATCGGGCAGGTAAGACAGGCTGGCCGTGCTGATCCGTTCGATGCTCGATTCAATGGTACTGCGGTTATTGTCATACTCGACAAACAGGTAATTCTCAAGGCATTCCTGTAGCTTCGGATTACTGGGCGGCGGCGCGGTCTCCGAGACCAGGTGGGTCTTGTTCGGCAGGTAGTTGACCAGGCCCGGGAAGGCACCGGCAATTGCCAGGCCGGCGAGCTGCAATACGATAAACGCAGCTGCACCTTTATAGATTTGCAGGGTACGTACATCCCTGGGCGCAACCCCGCGCAGGTAAAACAGCGAGAACCCGAACGGGGGTGTCAGAAACGACGTCTGGATATTCAATCCCACCATGACACCAAACCAGACCGCAGTGACATTGGCACCGGGGTCGGCCAGCAGAATCGGGGCCACGATCGGTACCACGACTACGGCAATTTCCAGGAAGTCGAGGAAAAATCCGAGAAAAAAGATGACCGCCATAACGACGATAAACTGGGTCCAGAAACCGCCCGGCAGCGCGGTTAAATGCTCCTTAACCAGTTCTTCGCCACCGAATCCGCGAAACGCCGAGGTTAGCATCGCCGCACCGAGCAGGATGATGAACACCATCGACGTTGTCTTCGCGGTATCCATCATGACGCCGTGTAGCGTGTCGTCGATTTTAAAAGCGCGCCAGGTAGCCCAGCCAATGGAACCGATCAGAACCAGGGCGGCAACGGTGGCAAGTGTGACCCCGAAAGCATCGCGTCCGCTTTGAATGTTCTTGATATTCAGATTGAAAAAGTTCAGCAGAATGATGATTACGATCACCGCGCCAATGGCGAGCCCCGCCGGATAATAAGCCCTTTTCTTGCCTTCCATGAGACGGTAACTGCCCATCATCATTGCGCCGATCGCGCCAATCGCGCCGGCCTGGTTGACTGTTGCAACACCAAGGATGATCGAGCCCAGCACGATGAAAATCAACGCCAGTGGTGGTACCAGGGCGAGCAGGACCTTGATGATGAACTTGTGATCATACTTGCCCTCAAAAGGCACGGGCGGTGCGTTATCGGGCTTGACCAGCGCCGATACCAGGATGTACAGCATGTAAAGTCCGACCAGGATCATGCCCGGAATGAATGCGCCCATGAACATGTCGCCGGCGCTTGCGGTTACCACATCGAAGTCGCCCGGCATCGAAAATTCACCGGTGGCCTCTTTATACTCGGACTTACGCGCGGTCGCAGCCTGGTCTGCGGCGCTTGACAACTGGTCGGCAAGGATAATCAATACGATCGATGGCGGAATGATCTGGCCTAGCGTCCCCGAGGCACAGATCGTACCGCAGGCCAGCGACTTGGAATAATTGTTGCGCAACATTGCCGGTAGCGATATCAGGCCCATGGCGATCACCGTGGCACCGACGATTCCGGTTGTCGCGGCAAGCAGGGCACCGACAAACACCACCGAAATTCCGAGTCCCCCCGGGATCGGACCAAACAGCTGCGCCATTGCCACCAGCAAGTCCTCGGCAATGCGCGAACGCTGCAGCATGATGCCCATGAAGATAAACAACGGGATGGCAATCAACGTATCGCGCTCGACCACCCAGTACAGACTTCGGTAATTGGTAACCCCGGCGCTAAGCCACTGGTTGGGCCCGCCGAGTACAAAATAGGCATCGACGCTGCCCTCGAATATCCAGCCGCAAAATGCAGCAATCGCAATCGTCGCGATCGCCGAGCCAGGCAACGCGAACGCCACCGGAAAACCGGAAGTCAGGGCGAATACCATGATCGCAATTAACAGGACGAGGAAGTAGAGTTCCATGATTAGTGGCCATCCCCAGTAACTGCAGTTTTATCGCCCGAGATGAGCTGGTAATAGGTCAGGTACTCTTCATCTTTGCCGCGACCCTGTAACTGGTTGACGTTGTAAAGCAGGTAACTGACGAACTGGATCAGCATCGTAACCGAAAATATAATCAGGAAACCTGCCATGATGTACTTGACGTACATGCCGTAGCCGCTCTGGGATACCTCGAAGCTGAGCAGCGGGCTGTTGATACTGTTACCGCGGCCACCCATGCCCTGCATCAGTATGACCCAGCAAATTGGCATGCCCAGAAACAGGCAGCCAACGGAATCGTATAACGCTTTCTTGCGGCGGGTAAATCCGGTATAGAGCACGTCGACGCGCACGTGACCTTCCTCGACCAGCGTATGGGCGCTGGCGAATAAAAACAACCCGGCGTACCAGAAGCGAACCACGTCACCCATGTAAGCTTGCTCGTAGGAGAATACGAAGCGCGTGATAACTATCAGGAACTCCGCCAGCACGCACATTAGTGCCAGCCAGGTGAAGCTGATGTGACGCAGCCAGGCAGCCACGAAAAGCGAGATCACGATTAACGGATAATGAACATAGGTACCACGAAATATGGGTCGTCCCAACTGCTGGGTAAGCCATTCGCCGACAAGCGGTTCAAGAATGTTTTCAACACGCAGGAGCGAAATTAGCATGTCGACCGAGCCGACCAGCGTAACAGACCAGAATGCGAATCGAACAATGTAGGCGGAAAGTCGGGCAAAGCGGATACTTTCCTGCTCGAGCGTACGCGTCGTGGTTTTAAACACGTAAGCAATACTGGACAGCAATACCAGCGGGTAAACGATCAACTGGGTCCAGCCCTGGCTGATTTTTGATTCATCGAGTTCTTCGACTTCCTGTCCGAACCAGCCATAGTGCAGGGATAGTGCGTAAGGCCCTGGCATTTCCTGCCAGAACACCAGGTAATTGTTTATCAGGTACAGAAATACGCCACTGATCATTGCGTAGGCAAAAGCCCGCGCCATCTGCGGCAGGTTCTGCTTAATCATCGATTGGCAAAATCACGGCAGCAAGTAAACGGAGTCCGGGGACTCCGTTTATATTTTATAAATGAATAGCTGCTACAGGCCGAGTACGCGGTTACGTTGTGCCACATAGGCCTGATCCGATATCTTGGCCCAGGCACCGACCTCGTTACGCGACTTGAGGAAGCTCTGGTGGATTTTCTTTGCCATCGCACTGTGCTGTTCGACCTCGGCAAAGACTTCATCGGCAGCATCACCGAAACTGTCGTAAATGTCGTCGCTGAAGCTTTTCAGTTTGACGCCCTGATCGGAAATGAGGCTGGCGAGCGAGGCGCCATTCTTGGCATTGTACTCGGACATCATGATTGAATTTTCCATTTCGGCAGCAACCGTTACTATCAACTGATCTGTCTTGCTCAAACCGTCCCAGAACTTTTTGTTAATGCCAAGGGAAAGCTGTGCGGCTGGCTCATGCATGCCCGGGTAATAATAGTACTTGGCGGCTTCGTAGAATTTCATGAAGCTATCGTTCCAGGGTCCTACCCATTCGGTTGCATCGATCGCACCGGACACCAGGTTTTCATAAATCTGGCCACCCGGCAAAGATACCGGGGAGGCTCCCAGCTTGGCGAGAACGTCACCACCGAGACCCGGGATACGCATTTTCAGGCCTTTGAAATCAGCGGCAGAGCGCATTTCCTTGCGGAACCAGCCGCCCATTTGCACACCCGTATTGCCGCAGGGCAGGCACTTAAGACCGTAGCCGGCTGCGAGCTCATCCCACAACGCCTGTCCGCCACCCCATTGAATCCAGGAATTAATCTCGGTGTAAGTCATACCGAAGGGTACTGCGGTAAAGTAAGCCCAACCGGGGTGCTTGCCTTTCCAGTAGTAATCGGCAGCGTGGTACATTTGTGCGTTGCCCGAGGCGACCTCGTCGAAAGAGTCGAAAGGTTTTACCCGTTCACCACCGGCAAAGTAGTTGACCTTGATGCGGCCATCGGTCATTGCGGTTAAACGTTCGGCAAATCGTTGCGCACCCGTTCCCAATCCCGGGAAGTCACGTGGCCAGGTTGATACCATGGTTACTTCGATTTGTTTGGCAGCAATTGCAGGTGCTGAGACCGCGGTTGCTCCGGTTGCGATAGCGGCGGCAACGCCACCTTTGAGTACATCACGACGTTTCATTTTAATGCTCTCCGTTGTTTTGGTCTTTGTCTGAAATAATTGTTCTTAGTGGATAGGCAGCTGGGAAGCCGGTTCCATCGCTACAACGCAGTCATTCTGGGACTTCTACCCCGACATTTCAAGTTTTTAGGCTGATATGCACACCGGGGACAGCCTGCTTCTGGTGTGCTTTGAGCAACTCCCAGGCTGCCTTGATCTCGGGATTTACGGTATCGTAGTCAGCGGCATAAAATCGTTCCGGGATATTTCCCTGTTGCAGCACTCGCTCAGGATGATCCTTGGGAAATTCTGCACCCTCATTGAAGAACAGGAATCCTTCCAGAGGCACATTGCCGATGATTAGCCTTAGCGAGGTCAGTTGATTTTCCAGTTCAAACAGCGGATTTGTGAATTTAAAGCTTTTCTGGCCGACTAGCTGGGTCCATTCTGAAATATTTTCGGCGCAATAGATGTTGCCCTCATAAAGCTTGTAAGAGATCAAAAGGATTGAATCATGGATCAACGCCAGGCGATCGATATTGAAGTACCCATCAATCCCGTCGGAACAGAGCAGGTTGCGAATTTGATCGCAGCCGATCTTGCTCAGCCTGCGCTGGATTCGCCATTCCCTGATTTTTGCCAGCAAGCGTTTACGATTGATGAGTAGCACCAGCACGATCGCGAGCCCTGCGATCACCAGGGCGGTGATCTCGGATTCCAGGTTCAGCTGGTTAACAAATTCATCTAGCTTCATGAGCGGGACTAATAAACCGGGCCGCCCACAATGCCATCGCCGATTGCTATCGTCAATTGTAAAAATTACACTAGTCGGAGTTGATTGCCGAGCCTGCCCTGGATGACAGCACCCCACATCACCGTTAAACAGCTGTTCGATCGTGAAAGCTGTACCTACACCTACCTGTTGATCGATTCTGATACACGCGAGGGAGCCATTATCGACGCTGTGCTCGAAACCTTTGATCGCGATATGCAGATTATCAATGAGCTTGGCGTGGAATTACTCTACGCGATCGAGACGCACGCCCATGCGGATCACATTACCTCGGCCGGGAAAATCCGCGAGCTGACGGGTGCAAAACTCGTTTACGGCGAAAGCTCGGGTATCGAGGCGATCGATATTCCCCTCAAGGATGGCGACAGCATAACGCTCGGGCATTACCAGATCACGGCGATCTCGACGCCCGGCCATACCAATGGATGCACCAGCTACTTCTGTGACGGCCTGCTGTTTAGCGGGGACACGCTGTTGATCCGGGGTTGCGGGCGTACCGATTTCCAGTTTGGTGATCCCGGCATGCTCTACGACAGTATCACGCAAAAATTATTCGTCCTTAGCGACGACACTATTGTCTATCCCGCGCATGATTACAATGGTCGAACCGCGTCAACAATCGGCGAGGAAAAAACCTGGAACCCGAGACTTGGCGGCAATCGTCCGCGCCAGGAGTTCGTCGATTTAATGAATAACCTGAACCTGGACATGCCGAAAAGAATCAACGAGGCAGTCCCGGCAAACATGAGCGTCGGTATCAACTTCGACCCCAATCGCTACCTGCTGCGCGATTTCGATATGAACGATTTACACGCGGTCTGGCAGGATTTGCCTGACAAGACACTCGTCATGGACAACCGTACGCCGGAGGAGTTTGCAAAGGGGCATGTACCCGGCAGTCAGAATATTCCGATGGGCACCGAAAATGCTCATGTCGATGAACTCAGGCAATACGATAAGGTTTATCTCTATTGTCGTTCCGGGCGCCGTGCTCAAACAGCGACAACCAACCTGAATTTCCAGGGACTGAATCATATCGTCTGTATCAGCCACAGCGGCATGCCGGACTGGGAAAAGGCGGGCTACCCGGTCGAAACCTGATCCTTCCTGTTGCTGTGCGACCTGGCAAGAAAAACCGCGTTAAAGATAGATATCTCGTAGCGAATATTAAGTCTGTCATACCGCGGCTTGAACGCGGTATCCAGCGCATATGGCATTGTCCGTTTTCAACTGGATCCCGCGATCAAGTCGCGGGATGACAACTACAGCGTCTCCCGGTACGACAACTACCCTGTTGTGCTGGACGACGCGATATCTCGGTGGTGACGTAACACTTCGGGGTCGACATCTAGGACGTTTTGGAAATTACCGTGTAGGCATGGACATAATCCATACCGTGACCGTCCGGACCATCGCGCACGATGTCGTGGTAGGTTCCGTAGTAGTCCTCGATCAGTTGTCGTCGCTCATCGATAGGACGATCCCCGGATAAGCCGTTGAAGAAGATGCTTTCGTTCCAGCTACGAATTGTGGGGATGTACTCTTCGGCAAAGCGAGCAGCATCACCATGTTGCGCGAACGATTCGGCGAAAGGACACTTGACGATGCGGGTATCGATATGCTCGAGTCGCAATCCCGCCTGGTAGACTGGATCATCCTGATTCTGCAGGGGTGCGCTGAATTCCTCGACCGTATTGTAATATTGCGGCAGGGTCATGTTTTCGTATTCCGCGCGCGTTATGCGACCCTGTTCGAGTAAGTCCTGCCAGATACGGTTGAACTGGTTGAACATATTGATCCCGCCGGTATTACCGAGATAGCGCCCCTGTTCGTCCTGCGCAAAGTTGATCAGCACCAGCTTACCACCGGGTTTTAGTTCGCGTGCCCGGTGCAGCAGGATCTGGCGCCAGTCACCGCGGGCCTGGGCACGAAACGCTTCGAGCTCTTCGCCTTTGGCACCGACCGCCTGGACGTGGTTAGAAATATTGCAAACCTTGGCGCTTAACCAGTGCATCGCGGTAGCCGAGAAACCGATATCCAGCGTGCCGGCCGGAATGATCTGTTTATAAAAAGTGGTGCCCGAAATCAGCGGAAAAATGTTATCACGACGATCCAGGTAGGTATCGAAGGGACCCAGGCCATAGACATTGGCAATCAACGCGTTGAAGTCATTACGAGGCTGATCGGAGTAGACGATGGATATCGGAGCGTCCGGAACGCGCGCCGAGACGGCATCGATGACACTCCCGATCATCGACAGGGAAGTACCGGCATCGGCGGTCCCCATGTCGGAGAACGTGAAGCCTGTCGCAATCGATTCCTGTGACAGGCTGTTGATCGCGTCAACCACCATCGGCGTGGCTGCATCGATAACGTGTTTTGCGCCTACGGTAGCAAGTGAATAAATCCCGCCACCGCTCATGGTTATACCTTCTGAATGCCCTCGATTGGCCATTGCTCCTCCTACTGATTGCCAGGTTGTTTACTGATCCAGCAATGATAATGTCAATTGTGCCATATTACGCGCACCATCTCCGGCACCAAGATTTTCGCGCACCCGCTTAAGCCCGGTTTTGACCTGCTCGCGGTATTCCTGGTTTTCGAGAAGCTCAAACAGTTCACGGCTAATCGCTTCGGGAATGGCATCGCGCTGCAAAAATTCTTTGACGACAGCCTCGCCGGCGACAATGTTAGCCAGGCCTATGTGCGGTATCGTGATCAGGCGGTTCATGATCGAGTAAGAAAACCATGACATCTTGTAGAGAATGCACATTGGTACATTAAGTAGCGCTATTTCGAGCGTCACGGTTCCCGAGCAGGTAGCGATGACATCGCAACATGAAATCACATCGTAGATATCGTCCTGGCTGATAATGATATCGAGACCGCTGCCTTCAGATTGGCGCCTGATCTCGTCAATGTCCAGGCCAGATGCCACGGGTAACAGGAACCTGAGTTCGGGGGCACGCTTTTGCATATGTTGCGCAGTCGCCAGCACCAGGGGTAACAGGCGTACAATTTCACTGTGGCGACTACCGGGAAACAGGCCGACAACCCTGTCATCAGGAGAAATTCCGAGCCGTGCGCGAACTTTCTGTACATCGATGTCGTCCTTTACCCGGTCGACCAGCGGGTGACCGACGAAACTGACCGGGATACCGGCCGACTCGTAGTACTGCTGTTCGAACTTGAAGATCACCGCCATGTGATCGATCAGGCTGCCGATCTTGTGGATGCGTTTTGGTCGCCAGGCCCAGACCTGCGGGCTGATATAAAACAAAACCTTGATACCGAGCTCACGTGCATGGCGCGCCATCTTCAGGTTGAACTCGGGATAGTCGACCAGAATCAACAGGTCGGGGCGGGTCTGATCAAGCTGATCCTTGACGATCCGCATTGCGCGCTTGATATCACCCCAGTGGCGCAACACTTCGACCAGCCCAACGACCGCAATGATCGATGAGTCGAAAAACACATCAACCCCGGCCTTGCGCATCGCTTCGCCGCCCATTCCGCTTAGAATCAACCCGGGTTGTTCGAGTTGCAGTTGTTCAGCGAACTCGGCCGCGTGTGCGTCACCGGATGTTTCGCCGGCAAGAATCATGATATGAGCCTGCTTCATCAGGCAGTCAGCAGGGCCTCGCAAACGGTGTCGATCTGCTGCGCGGTCATTTCCGGAAATATCGGAAACGAAAGGCAACGTTCTGCAGTCGCTTCGGTAACTGGTAATTGCGGTCGCTCTGAATCCTGGAAGGCTTGCTGCTGATGTAACGGGATCGGGTAGTAGACCGCACAGGCAATATCCTGCGCCAGGATCGTTTCGCGTAGCGCGTCGCGTCCGTCGCAAAGCAGGGTGTACTGGTGAAAGACATGATCCCGGTCGTCCGGAATCCAGGGCGTCGTGAAACGACTGTCGGCAAGCCGCTGGTTGTAGCTCATGGCCACTTCCAGGCGTCGCTGGTTGTAGTCATCGATATGTTTCAACTTGATTCGTAGAATAACGGCCTGAAGTTCGTCGAGGCGACTGTTGAAGCCGACAACGTCATGATGATACTGCTTGCTGCTGCCATGATTGCGCAGCATTCTAACCCGCGCGGCGATGCCGTCATCATTCGTGGTCACCATGCCGCCGTCGCCATAACAGCCCAGGTTTTTACTGGGAAAAAAACTGAAAGCTCCAGCGGCACCAATACCACCGGTAGTATTGCCCTGGTAGCGGCTGCCGAAGGATTGTGCGCAATCCTCGATTATCTTTAATCCGAATTCATCGGCAAGCGCCTGAATTTCGT
Source organism: Gammaproteobacteria bacterium (assembly GCA_029862005.1). NCBI lineage: Bacteria > Pseudomonadati > Pseudomonadota > Gammaproteobacteria > Gammaproteobacteria bacterium. Next base: position 74,354 of record JAOTYD010000009.1, read on the forward strand.
TCATATCGGCAGGTTGCCCGAACAGGTGCACGGGCAGGATAGCACTGGTTTTATCGGTTATGGCAGCCCTGATTCGGTCGGGATCGATATTAAGGCTGTGTGGCTGTATATCGACAAAAACGGGTATCGCCCCGATGTAGCGAATAGCTTCCGCGGTCGCGATAAAGGTGAAAGCAGTGGTGATCACTTCATCGCCCGGTTGAATACCGGCGGCAAGCAATGCCAGGTGCAGTGCGTCGGTACCGTTGGCACAGCTAATTGCGTGCTTGACACCAAGGTATTCTGCTGCCTCCTGGTCAAAGGCCTGCACGTTCGGACCCAGGATAAATCGGGTTTCTGCTAGCGCTTGCAGGATTCCGCTGTCGATTTCAGCTTTTAGTGTTTCGTACTGACCCTTCAGGTCGACCATCGGTATGTTCATATTGATCCTGTTATTTGTGAAGTTATCGCAATGGCGGTTTCAAGTGCGCGTTTACCGTCCTCACCGTTGACCTTCGGTCGCCCACCCGTTTTTATCGCCCGGATAAAATCGAGAACTTCGAGGTTGAGCGCGTCATTGTCTTCGAAATGATGTTCGCGATGGGTGATTTCCTTGAAGCCTTCGTCGTTATCGGTTTCTCCCTTGCGGTTCACCGCGAGTAACTTGTCCTGGAAATCTGCTGACAGGTATGCATCTTTCTGAAAAATTCGCAGCTTTCGTTCGCGCTTGCGGCTGATGCGACTGGCGGTTACGTTGGCGACGCAACCATTTTCAAATTCGATGCGTGCGTTGGCAATGTCAATCGTGTCAGATAGCACCGATATCCCGCTCGCCGATATGCGTATGATCGGGGATTCGATAAGATCAAGTATGATATCGATGTCGTGGATCATCAAATCGAGTACGACGCTGACGTCGGTCGCACGCGTGGTAAACGGCGCCAGCCTGGTCGATTCAATAAAGCGGGGTTCATCGAGACGGGTTTCGATTCCGATCATGACGCTATTAAACCGTTCGATGTGCCCGACCTGCAATACCAGATCGTGCTCACGGGCAATTCCGATCAGGGTTTTGGCCTCGTCAACGGTCTCGGTGATCGGTTTTTCGATCAAACAGTGAATTCCTGCTTCCAGAAACTCGCGCGCAATTTTATAATGCAGGCTGGTTGGCACCACCAGGCTGATCGCATCGACCAGCGGAATGATATCGCGATAATTGGAGCAAGCCTCAACACCATGTTTCTGCGCGACTTCCCGGGCATTGGCAACATTGCTATCCACCACTGCAACCAGTTCACAATCGGGTGCCGCGGCGTACTTGTCAGCATGCCATTTGCCGAGGTGGCCAACACCAACCACAGCAACCTTGAGTAATTGAGACATAGTGTCAAAGGTAAATTTCGAACGGCGCATTATATATGCATGAAAATCCAATTGCGACGCTTGTCGCGGGCGTGGACGAAGCGGGACGCGGGCCGTTGGCTGGATCGGTCGTTGCGGCAGCGGTTATACTCGATGCCGGCTTTCCGATAGCCGGTTTAACCGATTCCAAGAAATTATCGGCAACACGTCGCCAGGCTCTCGAAACAGAGATTAAACAGAACGCGAAGGCCTGGTCAGTTGCCGAAGCCAGCCATGATGAAGTCGATGCAATGAATATACTGCAGGCGAGCCTGCTGGCAATGAAGCGAGCGCTGTTAGGCCTGAACCTGGTGCCCGGGCTGGTGCTGGTCGATGGTAATCGTCTACCCAGCCTGGGGAATTACCGGATGCGAGCAATTATCAAAGGTGATCTCTACGAGCCCTGTATTTCTGCTGCATCGATCCTGGCCAAGCAATATCGCGATCGGCAAATGCTGGAACTCGACCGCCTGTATCCCGAGTACAGGTTTGCGCAGCATAAGGGCTATCCGACCGCACTGCATCGAGAGCTGCTAGCACAGCATGGAGTATCTCCGGTGCATCGTCGCAGTTTTAAACCGGTCAGGGATTTGCTCTAGATGAGTAACCGTTTTGTTCACCTGCACCTGCACAGCGAGTACTCGCTTCAGGACAGTACCGTCAGGTTGAAACCACTGATGCAGCAGGTGCGCGACCGCGGCATGGGTGCCGTTGCTTTAACCGATTTGAATAACATGTTTGCGGTCGTAAAACACTTTCGGGCAGCGACTGCGATGGGGGTAAAACCCATATTCGGTGTCGATGTATGGGTGCATCACCCTGAGCACAACGAATCCTTGAGTCGCCTCGTGTTGCTATGTCAGAACGACCAGGGTTATTTGAACCTCAAAAAACTGATCTCACGAGCCTACCTGGAAGGGCAAACTGCTGACCGCGCAACTATCGAGATCGATTGGTTGCGTGCGAATAATGAAGGATTAATAGCGCTGTCGGCTTGCCTGGAGGGTGATATCGGAATGGCCCTCAGGATGCAGAATACCGAATTGGCGGAATCCTGCCTGCAGCAATGGATCGAGGTTTTTGGTAACCGGTTTTTCCTGGAACTGCAGCGTACCGGTCGCGCGCATGAGGAGGTTTATATCAGCCAGGCGGTTGCCTGGTCACACAGGCTGCAGGTACCCGTGGTGGCTACCAACGACGTTCGTTTCATCGACGCGGATGACTTCGAATCACACGAGGTCAGGGTTTGTATCTGCACCGGATTTACGCTGGAGGACGAACGTCGACCGAGGCTTTATTCACCCGGGCAATACCTGCGTTCGGCCGATGAAATGATCGAGCTCTTTGCTGATATACCAGAGGCCATCCAGAATTCCGTGGCGATTGCGAATGCCTGTAACCTGCGGCTCGAGCTCGGCCAGGCGTTCCTGCCCGAATACAAGGTGCCCGAGCAATATACGACGGATAGTTATTTCCGTCATGTCTCCGAGCAGGGCCTCGAGCGCCGACTTCAATTTTTACAGGATCAACTTGCAGCAGGCGAACCGCTCGATCGACAACCTTATGATCAGCGCCTCAAGACCGAACTCGACGTCATCATTGAAATGGGTTACCCGGGTTACTTCCTGATCGTCATGGACTTCATCGACTGGGCCAAGAATCACGCGATACCGGTCGGTCCTGGCCGCGGCTCGGGCGCGGGTTCGCTGGTGGCCTATGCCCTGAATATAACCGACCTGGATCCACTGCAATATGATTTGCTGTTCGAGCGCTTTCTTAATCCGGAACGGGTGTCGATGCCAGACTTTGATATCGATTTCTGCATGGACCGACGCGACGAGGTTATTGAATACGTCGCCGGGCGCTACGGAAAAGACCAGGTTTCACAAATCATCACCTATGGCAGCATGGCGGCGAAAGCAGTGATCAGGGATGTCGGCCGGGTCATGTCGCATCCCTATGGATTCGTCGATCGTATTGCCAAGCTGGTGCCGTTTGAGGTCGGTATCACGCTCGACAAGGCACTGGAGCAGGAAGAGGCATTGCTCGAGCTTTACCGGCAGGATGAAGAAGTCACGATGCTGATCGATATGGCACGTTCGCTCGAAGGGCTTACCCGCAACGTCGGTAAGCATGCCGGTGGTGTCGTGATTTCACCCAGCGAACTGACCGACTTTACCCCGCTTTATTGTGAGTCCGGTGGCTCAGGCCTGGTCTCTCAATATGACAAAGACGATGTCGAGGCGGTGGGTCTGGTCAAGTTTGATTTTCTCGGTTTGCGCACGCTGACCATAATCGACTGGGCAGTGCGTTCCATTAATGAAAAGAATAGCGACGATAAACTCGAAATCGAGCGCATCCCGTTGGACGATCCGGATACTTTCAAATTATTACAGGCATACCAGACCACGGCGGTGTTTCAGCTCGAATCGCGCGGCATGAAAGATTTGATCCGGCGCCTTCAACCCGACAGCTTCGAGGATATTATTGCTTTGGTGGCGCTGTTTAGACCGGGCCCGCTGCAGTCGGGCATGGTCGACGATTTCATCGACCGTAAACATGGCCGTTCCCGGGTCGAGTATCCCCACCCGGCCCTCGAGACCATCCTGAAACCTACCTACGGTGTCATTCTCTACCAGGAACAGGTCATGCAGATTGCCCAGGTGCTTGCCGGTTACACGCTGGGCGGTGCCGATATGTTACGCCGCGCGATGGGCAAGAAGAAACCCGAGGAAATGCAGCAACAGCGCGCCATATTCACCGAGGGCGCGCTCGCCAACGAGGTTAAGGCCTCGACCGCTACCTATATTTTTGACCTGATGGAAAAGTTTGCCGGCTATGGTTTCAACAAGTCTCACTCGGCCGGCTACGCGCTGGTTTCTTATCAAACGGCGTGGTTGAAAACCCATTACCCGGCTGAATTTATGGCCGCGGTACTTTCTGCCGACATGGATAATACCGACAAGATCGTGACCCTGATCGACGATTGCCGCAACCTCGGGCTCGAAATCCGCCCGCCCGATATCAACCGCTCGGTTTATCAGTTTATCTCGGACGAGGCGGGTGCAGTCTATTATGGCCTCGGTGCCATCAAGGGTGTGGGGCGAGCGGCGATCGAAAGTATTATCGAAACCCGCAGCGGCCAGCCATACCGTTCTCTGGATGACTTCTGCAAGCGAGTCGATTCCGCGAGATCTGGCCGCAAGCTGCTGGAGGCGCTGATAAAGGGCGGCGCAATGGATTGTTTCAGCGAAAACCGGGCGGCTTTGATGGCGCATCTTCCCTACGCACTGCAGGCGGCTGAACAACAACAACACAATCTCAATGCCGGTATCAGTGACATGTTTGACAGTATTGCACCGGTGGCTGACGAAGAACCTGTATTGCCGGAATGTGAGGCCTGGGACGAAAAGCAGCGTCTTACCCTGGAAAAAGAAGCGCTCGGCCTGTTTCTGACCGGGCATCCGCTGGAAATGGTCGAGGCCGAAATAAGGCAATTTGCGCCAACCCGGCTGAGTCAGTGGCTGGAGCGCCTCGACAGCGGCGGTAACGGCGAAAGGTTTCGGCACAAAGAGCAGGATGCCAGGGTTTGCGGGCTGGTTGTCGATATCCGCATGCGTAACAGTTTCAGAGGCCGCGAGGCGTTCGTCACGCTGGATGATCGCAGCGGACGCGTCGATGTGCGCGTGGTTCCCGACATGCTGGCACAAATCGAAACGATTGTGCAGAAAGACCTGGTCTGGGTAGTCGATGGCGGTATTGCCTATGACGATTTCAATAACGGTATCAAGCTGCGGGCTTCCCGGATTCAACTGCTTGATGACTTCCGTGCCGAGCATGCGCGCGCCCTGCACATCACGCTCAATGGCCATGGCGAACAGGAGGTCGATGCGATCATCAGCGTGCTGGATAAACACAAATCGGCTGACGCGTTACCGGTCGTATTTCATATGCGTCGCGAAGACTACGCTTACCAGCTGCGTACCAACGGCGGCTGGTCGTTAAAGCCCGATGAGCAGTGCCTGCTCGCGCTGCAGCGATGCCTTGATGCATCGGAATTTTATTTCGAGTACCGCTAGTCCTCAGCCTGTCATCGACCCGCACCCCGGCCGGAGAGCTAGCGATCAAGCCTGATTACAGGTCTTAAAGTAGAAGCGCTGGTCCAGAAAAATCACAAAATTAAAGACATCCGGTTGGCCTGAACGCTAAATCGCGCTCCCAGATTAAGTGCCGAGCCGAAGCAATATTCTTGGTCCCACGATAAAATTTCTTGATCTGGATCATTTTTCCCGCGTTCTGGGGATTTAAGCTGCGAACTTCGAACAAAAATAAATCGAGGGTATTATGAAAAAGCAAACATTCTTAGTTGCAGCGGTTGTAACGCTTCTGACCGCGGGTCTGTCAATGACGGGAACAGCCCTGGCCAAAGAACGAATAGTATTTAGTGGCGGGCCGGCCGGCGGTACTTTCCAGGTCGTCGCAAACGCGATGCAGGTGTACAAGCCGATGAAGGCATCACCGGATTTCAGGGTCAGGGCCCAGTCCTCGGCCGGTTCGGTAGAGAACCTGCGCAAGGTTAATTCAGGCAAGGCGCAGATGGGCGTGGTTTATTCGGGTCATGTGTTTCTGGGCAGAAACGGCCAGATGAAGAATGATGCCAATAAGTACGAGGATGTAATGGCGGTAGCCTGGCTGTATGGCGCCCCTGGTCAACTTATCGTCCAAAAGGATTCTGGAATTAAGAGTGTCAAGGACCTGGTGGGCAAGAAGGTAGGGGTCGGCAATGCCGGGTCCGGCGCATTTGCCAACTGCGAGCTATTTTTTACCCACATGGGTGTCTGGGACAAGATCGAGCGCAATGCGATGGGCTATAACGATGCCGCACAGGCTTTTGGTAACAATCAGCTGGATGCTTTCTGGTTGTTCACCGCGTTTCCAAGCGGTGCCGTCATCATGGCCGCTCAAACCAACGATATCGCGCTGGTGGACCTGGGCGAGGATGCCGAAAGCAGTGGTTTTTATGACAAGTACCCGTATTTCTCAAAGATTTCGGTACCTGCAGGCACCTACCGTGGTGTCGATTATGCAAGCAACTCGTTCCAGGATTCCGCGCTTTGGGTAGCTAACTCGAAGGTGACCGATGACACGGTCTACAAGATGTTGTCGATGATTTACACCGATGAGGGCCTGGCGCACATGAAGGAGCAGAAAAAGACGTTTAAACTCATGAGCCTGGATACCGGCACCCAGGGCGTGGTCACACCCTGGCACCCCGGTGCTGTCAAGTTCTGGAAGGAAAAAGGCATGATGTAAGTGATTGAATGAGCGAGAGGCGGTTAAGCGCCTCTCGCTACAAGGATGTTAATACTAAAGCCGGGCTAACCGGCGATCATAATAAGAATACGGGGGAGATTATGCAGGTCGAAAAAATGAATAAGTTCGAACAGATACTGTTCGACACGACGGCCCTTGGCCTGATTTTGTTTTACTCTTACTCGGCTGTTATTGCCCCGGCCGCGACCCAGTTTCATCGCGGTATCTACGTCATTGCCACCTATTTCCTGGTATTTCTGGTGTATCGCAGCAAGGGCAATATTGGACGCATCTGGGACTACCTGCTGATCCTGGTTTCGGTCGTTACCCTGGGATACTGGATTGTTAATTTTGAGGTCATCAACTATCGCGCGGGCGCAGAGACCGAGCTTGATAAATGGATCGCGATGGCGGGTGTATTGGTTGGCGTCGAGGTGGCGCGCCGGGTGGTTGGTATTGCCTTCGTCATCATTGGCACTATCATGCTGCTCTATGGGGTCTACGGAGAATATGCCCCGGAATTGATCTCGCATGCGGGTGATACCTTTCCCGATTTATGCACCAGCATCTTCTACAAGAGCGATGGTGTATTCGGGATCATGGCAAACGTACTTGCGACTTATATCATCCTGTTTGTTTTTTTTGGCGCGTTTCTGGAAAAATGCGGGGCCCAGCGTTTCTTCATCGATTATCCGCTGGCCGCCGTAGGCCATAAGATTGGCGGCCCGGGTAAGGTTTCGGTGATCGCCAGTGGCCTGTTCGGTTCGATTTCCGGCAGCGCAATCGCGAATACGGTATCGACGGGCGCCTTCACGATCCCGATGATGAAAAAAGCGGGCTTTCAGCCGCACGTCGCGGGTGGTATCGAACCAGCCGCTTCTATCGGGGGTATGTTCATGCCACCGATCATGGGTGCGGGTGGCTTCATCATGGCAGAAATGACAGGGTTGCCGTATTCGCAGATCATGCTGGTCGCGATATTCCCGGCACTGATGTATTTCTTCAGCGTTTTCATGATGGTTCATTACTACGCCAAGAAAAATAATATCGTGGGCGAAAAAAGTGAAAAGAGTGCCGGCGAAATTTTCAAGCAAAACTGGTATTACATACTACCCCTGGTGGCGATTACGATCCTGATGTTGATGGGCTATTCGCCCGGTTTTTCAGCCATTATCGGAATCATCACCTGTATCGCCGTGAGCTGGTTCAGGCAGGAGACCCGCATTGATGTCAGGGGATTTGTCAGTGCCTCGCGCGCGGGAGCGGAGGCCAGCCTGAAGATCGGTGCGACGGTTGGCGTCATCGGCATCATCATCGGCGTTCTGACCTACAGCGGCCTGATCCTGACCTTTGCCGACATTGTCATCGAACTGGCTGCCGGACGCCTCTACCTGACCATCCTGCTGATCGCGGTGGCCTCGCTGATTCTGGGGATGGGCGTTCCGGTAACGGCAGCGTACCTGATCACCGCGGTAGTGGCGGTACCCGCTTTGACGCATCTCGGGGTTAACGAAGTCGCAGCACACATGATTGTTTACTGGCTGTCACAGGATTCCAATATCACACCGCCGGTTTGTATCGCCGCTTTTGCGGGTGCAACCATCGCCAAGGCAAATATGTGGGCAACTGCCTGGGTCGCATTCAAGATGGCCAAGTTTCTATACCTGGCGCCTTTTCTTTTCGGGTATGTTCCGGGCTTTTCGCTTGACGGCAGTGCCTCGGATATCGCAATTACGTTCCTGCTGGTGTTCTTCGGGACCTGGGCCTATAGCTGGTTACTCAGTGGCATCTGGATGAATCGTTTCAAGAAGGGCACCGCTTCAACTGAAAGCTGAACAACAGGGTTATCAGCCTGGGCCAAAGACTTCGCCGTTTTCGATTACCTGGTCGCTGACCAGGTAGAGAAAGGTATTGAGATGGTGTTCGGGCGTCGGCAGGCGATCGTTAATATCGGCGGCCGGGTAGGCGCGTAACTGCAAAGCGGTACGTGTTTTGCCCGGATTGACACAGTTGACGTGCAGATCGCTGCCCTCGTATTCACGCGCCAGCAGGCCCGCCATTTCCCTGAGCCCCTGCTTGCTGACCTGGTAGGCGTCCCAGTAGGCCCCCGGCTTATTATCAACCATGAAGACGATCGAACTGTGAGCAGAGCGAACCAACAGCGGCAGGCAGGCACGCGTCAGCAAGTATGGCGCATGCAGGTTGACCTGGTGTACCTGGTACCAGGTAACAGCATCGCTTTGCGCGAATACCGTCGGTGTGCCCAGGATTGCAGCGCAATGAATGATGCCGTCCAGGCGCCCTAACTGGCTATCGATGCTACTCGCCAGTTCCAGGTAGTCCTGCTCGGTAGCACCTTCGAGGTTGATCGGATAAATCGCGGGTGTCGGGTAACCCGCCTGTTCAATCTCGTCGTAGAGTGATTCGACCAGGCGTAAATTTCGACCAACCAGGATGACCGTTGCGCCATGCGCCGCCAGCGCCATCGAAATGACCTTGCCAAATCCGCCGGTGGCACCGGTAACCAGGACTACCTTATCCTTTAGCAAATCGTCGGCGGCTTTAAAATTTTCCGGTACGGTTTTCATCGATTTACCAGCAGCGGGTGTTGCATCAGATCGGCGGGGCGTTCAATAAACCCGTCTGCGCCCCAGGCGTCGGTGCGGGTTCCAGGTTCGATATAGCCATAGGTGGCAACCAGGGTTTTCATTCCTGCCGCCTTGCCGGCGACAATATCACGTTCGTCATCACCCACGTAAACGCAGCGGCTGCAATCGACCTGCAGGCGTTCGGCCGCAACGGTTAACGGCATGGGATGAGGTTTTCGATGCTCCAGCGTATCACCGCCGATTACGACACTGACGCGCTGTGCGAGATCAAGCTGCTCCAGCAGGGGAAGGGTTAACCACTCGGGCTTGTTGGTGACGATGCCCCACGGCATCGAACGCGCTTCGAGTTCGCCGAGAATCGCCTCGTAGCCGTCGAACAGTCTTGATTGTTCGGCTACGATTGCGCGGTAATGTTGCAGAAATCGCTGCCGCAGCGGTTCGATCTCCGCCTCGGGGACTTTACCTGCAAAGCCCATTCGGGTTAAAACCAGGCCTCCCCGCGACACGTGGGGACGGATCGCGTCGAGCGACAGGGGTTCGAGGCCTTCCTCCCGCATCAGGTTGATCAGCGCGCCACCCATATCAGGCGCGGTATCGATGAGGGTTCCATCGAGATCGAACAATACGGCTTCAATCATCGAAGCAGGCGGTTAACAGGTAATTAACATCGACGTCACGACCAAGTGTGTAGTTTCTCGTGATCGGGTTATAACTCATGCCGGTTATGTCGACTATCCGCAGGCCGGATTCGCGCAGTTGAGCCGCAATTTCCGAGGGTTTAATGAACTTTCGGTACTCGTGGGTACCGCGTGGCAATAATCCGAGCACGTACTCGGCACCGAGAATCGCCAGTGCAAACGACTTCGGATTACGGTTGATGGTGGACAAAAATAGCAGGCCATCGGGTTTCAGCAGGCGGGTTGCCGCGCTAATGACAGAGTCGGGGTCGGGAACATGCTCGAGCATTTCAAGGCAGGTTACAATGTCGAACCGGGTTTCGTTCTGCTCGGCAAAGGCTTCTACTGTCGACAGTTGATAGTCGATATCGAGCCCCGATTCATGCAGGTGCATCCTGGCTACCTCGAGGGATAAATCGGCCATGTCGATACCGGTTACACTGGCGCCTTTCGATGCCAGCGATTCAGCCAGGATACCGCCACCGCAACCAACGTCGAGAATGTTCTTGCCGTTGAGATTGCTCGCCTGTTGTTCGATATAGGATACTCTTAGCGGATTTATCTCGTGCAGTGGTTTGAACTCGCTTTCGGGATCCCACCAACGGCTTGCTAGCGACTGGAATTTGTCGATTTCGACCCGATCCACATTTGCTTCAGTTGACATAGCTAACTCTTGATTTTTCGCGCCCAGGATGCGGCCCTGGAAATTATTTCATTGCCGTCGAGGTTGCAGAGTTCGAATTCCCTGAGCTGGGCAATCCCGTCGATCCAGACGTGCGAGACTTGCCGACTGGACGCGGCATATACGATCTGGACGACCGGCTCGTAGAGTGGCTGGGTATTGAACTCTGCCAGGTTGATGGCAATCAGATCGGCATACTTTCCCACCTCGATACTACCGATTCGGTCCGCCATGCCCAATGCCCTGGCTCCGTTAACCGTGGCCATCTCGATCGCCTGGCGCGCATTGCAGGCACTTGCGTTGCCGCTGCTGCCCTTGGCCAGCATCGCTGCGGTGCGCATTTCCCCCAGCAGGTCCAGATCGTTGTTACTGGCCGCACCATCCGTGCCCAGGCAAACATTGATCCCTTTGTCGAGCAAGGCAGCAACCGGGCATATTCCGCTGCCCAGCTTGAGATTTGATTCGGGGCAGTGTGCCACGTTGACACCGGCTTCGGCGATCCGCTCGATCTCGAATTCATTCAGTTCGGTCATGTGTACCGCAACCAGGTTGGAGTTCAGCAGGTTTAGCTGGTCGAGACGCTCCAGCGGTCGCTGGCCGTTTTTTTGCTGGGCCTCGGCCACTTCTGCCGCGGTCTCGTGCACGTGCATGTGCACTGGAACATCGAGTTCGTTACTGTACATCGCGATCTGGCGCAACGGTTCGTCTGAAACCGTGTAGGGTGCATGGGGTGCCAGGGCACTGCTGACCAGCGGCAATTCCCGAATTTCATCATGTACTGCAAGCGCCTTGTGTAGATATTCATCGGCGTTCTTCGCCCACGGGCTGGGGAAGTCGAGTACGATAAGGCCAATGACACTGCGCATACCGATTTGCTGTGCGCAGCGTGCAATTTCGTCTGGAAAGTAAAACATGTCGCTGAGGCATGTGGTTCCAGATCGGATCATTTCTGCCGCAGCCAGTTTGTAGCCGTCAACGGCGAACTCCGGGTTTACCCAGCGCGCCTCGGCCGGCCAGATATGCTCGTGCAACCATTCCATCAGTGGTAGATCGTCGGCCATTCCGCGAAACAGGCTCATCGACGCATGGGTGTGGCTATTCACCAGGCCGGGCAGTAGTGCACAATCGGGCAACTTGACGAGTTCGGCCTCAGGGTAACAGGGCAGTTCGGTAATTTCGTCAACACTGACCAGTTCCTGGATCCGGTTGTCTTCGATGACAACAGCGTAATCCTGCAGTACCTCGAAGCCCGGGTTTACCGTGACAATCCAGTCGGGCTGGATTATTTGATAGTGATGTTGCATAAACGAACCTTACAAGATTAATTAACCCGGCGACAATACATATCGTATTCAGGACTTCGAGAAAGCGTCAGATCAAGGCGCGGCTTGCAACCAGGGCCCAATGCATTCGCTACGCTCATGGGGCCGGCTCTGGTTGTTCCATTGGTAAACGCTTAAATCCGCTTATTTCCACGCTGACGAGGCGATCTTACCGGTAGTGTTAACCCTTGGGTTTGTGATAAAATCCCGCAGATTCAAAATAAATCATTCCTACGACATTTCTAAGTACTGAGTAACGATTTTTATGGCTAATATTGCCAAGGAAGTTTTTCCTGTAAATCTGGAAGACGAGATGCGTCAATCGTATCTCGAATATGCGATGAGCGTCATCGTCGGGCGTGCCCTGCCAGACGTGCGTGATGGTCTCAAGCCGGTGCATCGGCGCGTGTTGTACGCGATGAGCGTGCTCGGCAACGATTTTAACAAACCTTACAAGAAATCAGCCCGGGTGGTCGGTGATGTCATCGGTAAATATCACCCGCATGGCGATACCGCGGTTTACGACACCATTGTCAGGATGGCGCAGCCTTTTGCGATGCGTCACATGCTGGTCGACGGGCAGGGTAATTTTGGTTCAGTCGATGGCGATTCTCCGGCAGCGATGCGTTATACCGAGGTGCGAATGTCGAAAATTGCGCACCAGTTATTGGCCGATCTCGATAAGGAAACGGTCGACTACCTGCCCAACTACGACGAATCGGAACACGAGCCCGTGGTGTTGCCGACCCGCGTCCCGAACCTGCTGATCAATGGTTCCTCGGGCATAGCCGTCGGTATGGCGACCAATATTCCGCCGCATAACCTTACCGAGGTCGTCGACGCCTGTATCTACCTGATCGACGAGCCGGACGCCGATATCGAACGTTTAATGGAGATTATACCGGGACCCGATTTTCCAACCGCGGGCCACATCAACGGCGCCCGGGGAATCCGAGAAGCTTATCGCAGCGGCAAAGGCAAGATATACCTGCGCGCGAAAACCCATTACGAGGAAGACAAATCGGGGCGACAAAGCATTATCGTTACCGAGCTACCCTACCAGGTAAACAAGGCACGCTTGCTCGAGAAAATTGCCGAACTGGTCAAGGAAAAACGACTCGAGGGAATTACCGGCCTGCGTGACGAATCGGACAAGGACGGCATGCGCATGGTCATCGAATTGCGCCGCGGTGAACTTGCCGACGTGGTACTGAATAACCTGTATAAGCAGACCCAGATGCAGAACGTGTTCGGCATCAACATGGTTGCACTGGTTAACGGGCAACCGCGGCTGCTCGACTTGAGACAAATTCTGGAAGCCTTCTTGGTACATCGCCGCGAGGTTGTCACCCGGCGTACCGTATTTGACCTCGGTAAAGCGCGTGATCGCGCGCATATCCTCGAAGGCCTTGCAGTTGCGCTGTCGAATATCGATGAAATTATCGAGATGATCAAACGCTCCTCGAGTCCGGCGGTTGCCAAGGCCGGCCTGCTCGACAAGCCCTGGGCACCGGGCGTGGTCATGGAAATGCTGCAGCGTACCGGCGCAGAATCCTCGAAGCCCGAAGGCGTCGGTGATAAATATGGACTGGTCGGTGGAAATTACCAACTCACCGAGAAACAGGCACAGGCTATTCTCGATTTGCGACTGCACAAGTTAACCGGCCTGGAACAGGACAAGATTATTACCGAGTACCGGGAAATTCTCGAAAAAATCGAGGATTTACTGGACATTCTGAATCGGGATGATCGACTCAAGCAGGAAATCAGGCGCGAACTCGAGGAAATCAAGAATGAGTTTGCCGATCCCCGGCGTACCGAAATCATTATTGATCATTCAGACCTGACGGTCGAAGACCTGATCAGCGAAGAAGACGTGGTGGTCACGATTTCGCATCTCGGCTACGCCAAGGCGCAACCACTGGAATCTTATTCGGCGCAGCGGCGCGGTGGCAGGGGTAAGGCCGCTACCCGCGTTAAAGACGAGGATTTTGTCGAACAGATGTTCTCGGCCTCTACCCACGATACGCTGTTGTGCTTTTCGACGCGCGGCAAGGTCTACTGGCAAAAGGTTTATCAATTGCCGATTGGAAGCCGCACGGCACGTGGTCGGCCCATGGTCAACCTGTTACCACTTGAAGAGAATGAACGCATCACCGCCATCCTGCCGGTACGGGAATACCCCGAAGACCGTTTCATTTTCTTCGCCACGGCCAGCGGTAAAGTCAAACGTACGTCATTGTCTAATTTTTCGCGCCCACGGGCGAACGGCATCATTGCCCTTGATCTACGCGACGAGGATAGCCTGATCGGTGTTCAACTAACCGACGGCAAGTCTGACCTGATGCTGTTCACCAGTGCCGGTAAAGGTATTCGGATTGGTGAAACCGACGTCAGGGCCATGGGCAGAACTGCGGCCGGGGTCAGGGGTATCAAAATCAAGCCCGGCGACGAGGTCATATCATTGATCGCGGTAGATACCAACGACGGGCAGATCCTGTTTGCAACCGAGAACGGCTATGGGAAACGCACTCGAGTCGGAGACTTTTCTGTGCAGGGCAGGGGTGGGCAAGGCGTGATTTCGATCCAAACAACGCCACGTAACGGACCTGTCGTCGGGGCCATAAAAACCACCGGTGACGAGGAAGTCATGCTGATCAGCAACAGTGGTACGCTGGTACGCACGCCAACGGATGACATCTCCGTCATGGGTCGTAATACCCAGGGCGTGACCTTGATCAGGCTGGGTGAAAGTGAACAACTGGTACAGATAGAACCGGTGGCAGCCAGTGTTGATGATATCCAGGACACCGACGACTAAGTTTCATGAGTGATGCCACGCTGGAAGAGTTACGCAAGCGCATCGATGCAATCGACGAGCGGCTGCTTGAATTAATCAACGAACGCGCAAGCTGCGCGGTGGATGTCGCTGCCGTCAAACGTGAACTAAGCGAAGCGATTGACGAAGGCGTCGATTTCTTCCGACCCGATCGTGAAGCCCAGGTGATCAATCGTCTCAAATCCTTAAACCAGGGACCACTCAGTGACGACGAGGTCGGCCGATTGATACGGGAGATCATGTCAGCCTGCCTTGCTCTGGAACAACCGCTGAAAATCGCCTACCTGGGGCCCGAAGGTACGTTCACGCAGAGCGCGGCACTTAAACACTTCGGACATTCCGTGTCGACGGTAGCGATGAGTAGCATTCCCGACGTGTTTAACTCGATCGAGTCGGGGCATGCCAACTATGGCCTCGTGCCGGTGGAAAATTCGACCGAGGGTGTGATCAGCCACACGCTCGATATGTTCATGGATTCGAAGCTCAAGATCTGTGGCGAGGTCGAAATTAGAGTCCATCATCACCTGGCGTCCGGTTCGCAGAATGTATCGCAGATCAAGCGGATTTACTCGCATCAACAGTCGTTCGCGCAGTGTCGCCGCTGGCTTGATCAGAATTTCCCTGCAATCGAACGCATCCCGGTCAGCAGCAATGCAGAAGCAGCCCGCCTGGCCAGTATCGAGGCAGACGCCGGGGCCATTTGCGGTCTTCCGGCCGTCGAGATCTTCGGTTTGAAGATCTGCTTCGAAAACATAGAAGACCTGTCTGACAATACCACGCGTTTCGTCATCATCGGTGCCCAGGATGTCGGCCCCAGTGGTAACGACAAGACCTCGCTGTTAATATCAACCAAGAATGTACCCGGGGCCCTGCTGGGATTGCTGCAACCGCTCGCTGATCACGGCATCAGCATGAACAAGATTGAGTCCCGCCCGGCACAGGGGCACAAGTGGGCATACGTCTTCTTTATTGATATCGATGGCCACCAGGAAGATCAAAACGTTATCGAAGCCTTAAATGAGCTGCAGCAACAGGCCGCGTTGTTTAAAATACTGGGCTCCTATCCGAAAGCCTCTCTCTGATGTCTGTAATTGATTCTGCGCTGGTGCAAATCAGGCGATTGCACCCTTATTTACCCGGCAAGCCGGTCGAGGAGCTGGAACGCGAACTCGGTATCGCCAGCGCCATAAAACTCGCCTCGAATGAAAATCCGTTGGGATGTTCGCCGCGGGTGCGGGATGTTTTGGCCCGTGCGAGCGATCACCTGGAGCTTTACCCGGACGCAAATGCTTTTTACCTGAAGCAGAGGCTCGCGCAAAAACTCGGTGTCGAAGAAAACCAGATCACCATCGGTAACGGATCCAACGATGTTCTCGACCTGATTGCACGCAGCTTTCTCAATAGCGAGACCGAGGCCATCTATTCAAAGTATGCCTTCATGGTTTATGCGATGGTCACCCAGGCTTGTGGTGCGCGCGCAAGCGTCGCTGTTGCTCGTGCTCCCGACTCGAACCAGCCTTACGGACATGATCTCGATGCGATGCTGGCGCTGATAGGAGACGACACCAGGCTTATATTTATCGCTAATCCGAACAATCCGACCGGCACCTGGCTTAAGCGCAATGAACTTGAAACATTTATCGAGCAGGTTCCGGATCATATTGCGATCGTCGTCGACGAAGCCTATTTCGAGTATGTTGAACTGGAAGAATACCCCGATTCGATACAGTGGCTGGACCGTTATCCGAACCTCATCGTAACTCGCACTTTTTCCAAGATTTACGGGATCGCGGGACTGCGAATCGGCTACTCGATATCGAGTCCCGAACTCTGTGATTTATTCAACCGCGTCAGGCAGCCTTTCAATGGCAACACGCTGGCCTTAGCTGCTGCCCGTACTGCGCTGGATGACGATTCCTTTGTCGATGAAAGTCGGCGTGCCAATGCTCAGGGTTTAAAGCTCATGCGCAACTGGTTTGATAACCGGGAAATCGATTACATTCCCTCGGCCGGTAATTTTTTAAGCCTGCGATTTGGCGACAACAGTGACCAGGTCTACCAGGCGTTACTGCAGCGTGGTGTTATCGTCAGGCCGATTGCAAATTATGAAATGCCGGATTTTCTGCGTATCAGCGTTGGTACCAAATCCCAGCTTGAACAGCTGTTCAGCGCACTGGACGATATCCTGTGATCGATAAACTCGCGATTATCGGGACCGGGCTCATCGGCGGTTCGCTGTCGCTGGCATTAAAACAGGCCGGTGCCGTCGGGCAGGTAATTGGTTATGGCCGTAACCGGAGCAACCTGGAAAAAGGTCTTGAGCTCGGGGTCATCGATCGCTATGAATCGTCGATCGAGGCCAGCGTGCGCGACGCCGACATTGTCGTTGTCGCGGTGCCCCTGGGTGCAATGCAACCGGTATTTGCCGAGCTCAAATCCGCGCTTAAAAGTACGGCCGTTATTACCGATGTCGGTAGCGCCAAGGGCTCGGTGGTGACCGCGGCGGCTGCCGAGCTAGGGGAATTATTTCCCCGCTTTGTACCCGGTCACCCGATCGCCGGTACCGAGAAAAGTGGAGTCGAGGCCGGATTTGCCAGTCTGTATCAGAATCGTCGCGTTATTTTGACGCCGGGGCAACAAACGGACCCCGATGCTATTGCCGCGATCGAGGCAATGTGGCTTGAATGCGGTGCCATTATCGAGTTCCTGAACGTCGAACATCACGACAAGGTGCTCGCGGCGACTTCGCATTTACCGCATATGCTGGCCTATGCCCTCGTGCATTACCTATCCGGTTTAAACGATCACGACGAGATATTCCGATTCGCCGCCGGGGGATTTCGTGACTTCACACGCATAGCCTCCAGTGATCCAGTTATGTGGCGTGATGTCTGCATTGCTAACGGTGACGCGCTGGTTGGCCTGATCCAGCAATACCAGCAGGAACTGGACCGGGTCGCAGCAGCCATTAGCGCCGGGGATGCCGAAGAATTACTGAAATTGTTCGGAAAAGCCAAGTCCGAGCGCGATTCATTGATCGGAAACTGTTGATGACCCGATTCGTTTGCCGGCCCGGGGGCAACCTCAGCGGAAATATCCGTGTACCGGGTGATAAATCGATGTCCCATCGATCAATTATCCTGTCCTCCATCGCCGAGGGCAGCAGCCATATTTCGGGATTTTTACAGGGCGAAGACAGCCTTAATACTATCAGGGCGTTCGAGCAACTGGGTGTCAAGATTGAACGCGATCAAGACCAGGTTCGGGTTGTCGGTACAGGGTTGCACGGCCTCAGAAAACCGGATACTGATCTCGACATGGGTAATTCCGGGACTGCAATGCGACTGCTGCTGGGATTACTTGCCGGCCAGGATTTCGATTCGCGGCTGATCGGCGACAGATCGCTTTCTTCAAGGCCAATGGGACGAGTCATCGAACCACTGCAGCTAATGGGCGCAATCATCGAGAGTGAGCCCGGCAATCGTGCACCGTTGCAGATCAGAGGAACTAACGCGCTGAAGGCGATCGAGTACGATATGCCGGTGGCCTCGGCACAGGTCAAGTCATGCCTGCTGCTCGCCGGTCTCTACGCGCAAGGTACCACTGTTGTGCGTGAACCGGCTCCCACACGAGATCATAGCGAGCGAATGCTGTGCGGTTTCGGCTGCGACGTGCACAGGGACGATTCGGGGATCAGCATTCAGGGTAACCAATCGTTATCAGCTTGCGATCTGGAAATTCCTGCCGACATTTCTTCAGCCGCATTTTTCATGGTCGCAGCCTCGATTGCCGAAAATAGTGAAATTACACTTCAACATGTCGGCGTCAATCCAACCCGAACCGGGGTTATCGAAATACTCAAGTTGATGGGTGCCGAAATCGATTTGTTAAATCCGCGGGTCATTAGCGGCGAGCCAGTAGCCGATATCAGGGTGGGTTATGCCGAACTCAAAGGAATCGATATACCATTACACCTGGTGCCGTTGGCAATCGACGAATTTCCGGTGCTGTTTATTGCCGCGGCCTGTGCAGACGGTACAACCCGTTTAAGCGGAGCCGAAGAGCTGCGCGTCAAGGAGAGTGACCGTATACAGGTAATGGCCGATGGTCTTGTCGCGATGGGTATTAATGCACAGGTGCAAGCTGACGGAATTATTATTCAGGGTGGCGAAATTACAGGTGGCGAGGTTGATTCCCATGGTGACCATCGTATTGCAATGGCGTTTAGCGTCGCATCCCTGCGTGCCACGGATGATATCCGGATCGACGATTGCGCCAACGTGGATACCTCGTTTCCCGGATTTGTTAATTTAGCGCGGGAAGCAGGGATTAGAGTCAGTATCCATGAGTGATGACGACGCCTTTGTGGTAGCCATAGACGGCCCCAGTGGATCAGGGAAAGGATCACTTGCCCTCCAGGTAGCGCGCGAACTGAACTTTCATTTGCTCGATAGCGGCGCAATTTACCGTTTGCTGGCCTTGAAATCGATTCAGCAAGATGTGGACCTGGACCAGGAAAACGATGTAATCGCGGTACTCGATGATTTTAACATCGACTTCGAACCGGGTGATGAACTACCAGTCCCGTTCCTGGATGGTCAGGATGTTGCGGCCGAACTGCGCCAGGAAACGATGGGCGAGGCGGCTTCCAGGGTAGCCCGCCACGCGGGAGTCCGCCGCAGCTTACTGGATCTGCAACGCTCCTTTTTCAGGCCTCCGGGCCTGGTCGCAGACGGGCGGGATATGGGAACGGTGGTGTTCCCGGAGGCCAGATTTAAGTTCTTTTTAAACGCAAGTATCGAAATTCGTGCGCAGAGACGATATAAGCAGTTGATAAATATGGGTTTATCCGCTAATATCCCGCAGCTTCAAGCGGACATAGCCGAACGCGACGAACGCGACCAGAGTCGCAGCACCTCACCGCTCAGGCCCGCAGAAGATGCTTTAGTCGTGGATTCGAGTTTACTCGACCTGACACAGGTTACCGAACTGGTCCTGAGTCACATAAGAGAAAACAGCTAAAGTAGGAGAACCAGGCCCCTGCAGACGCACTGTCTTCAGGGTTTTTTTAACTAAACGAGACGGCTGATTGTATCCAGGTTAGCTGTCGAACGACTCTTTATTAGGATTTTTCCATGACTGAAAACTTTGCAGAAATGTTTGAGCAAAGCATCACCCAAATGAATATGCGTGTGGGTGAAATCATTACCGGCGAAGTCGTCGATATCAATCGCGACGTTGTCATTGTTAACGCGGGCCTCAAGTCCGAAGGCGTTATCCCGGTCGAACAATTTTACGATGAAAACGGTGAACTTGACGTCAAGATTGGCGATAC
This sequence comes from Gammaproteobacteria bacterium, assembly GCA_029862005.1. Taxonomy (NCBI): domain Bacteria; kingdom Pseudomonadati; phylum Pseudomonadota; class Gammaproteobacteria; species Gammaproteobacteria bacterium. The sequence continues at coordinate 94,511 of JAOTYD010000009.1, forward strand.
CGTCGAGGTTTCACTCGATTCATTCGAAGACGGCTACGGCGAATCACGCCTGTCACGCGAGAAAGCCAAGCGCGCACGCGCCTGGACACGACTTGAACAGGCCCAGCAAAATGACGAAATCGTTACCGGCCGATTCACCGGCAAGGTTAAAGGCGGTTTCACGGTAGACATCGGGGAAATCCGTGCCTTTCTGCCGGGCTCACTGGTAGATGTTCGCCCGGTCCGTGATACTGCCTATCTTGAGGAAAAGGAACTTGAATTCAAGATCATCAAGCTCGATCAAAAGCGTAACAATGTGGTGGTATCTCGCCGTGCGGTGGTGGAGAAGGAATTCAGCGAAGAGCGCGAAAAACTGCTGGGTACGCTGAAGGAAGGCGAGCGCGTGCGTGGCATTGTCAAGAATCTGACCGATTACGGTGCCTTTCTCGATCTCGGTGGTATCGACGGTTTGCTGCACATTACCGATATGGCGTGGAAACGCGTCAAGCATCCATCTGAAGTGGTAGAAATTGGCCAGGAAATCGATGTTGTTGTACTCAAGTTTGACCGTGACAAGAACCGCGTTTCACTCGGCCTCAAGCAAATGGGTGATGATCCCTGGGAGAACCTCATGCGCCGTTACCCGGAAGGCCAACGCCTGTTCGGGCATGTCAGTAATATCACTGATTATGGCTGCTTCGTTGAAATCGAAGACGGGGTAGAGGGTCTCGTGCACGTTTCTGAAATGGACTGGACCAACAAGAATGTTAATCCCAACAAGGTGGTCAACCTCGGCGATGAAGTCGAAGTTGTGATTCTCGAAATCGACGAAGAACGCCGCCGGATATCGCTCGGTATGAAACAGTGCAAGCCCAATCCCTGGGAGGAATTTGGCGCAACTTGCAACAAGGGTGATATCATCTCCGGAAAGATCAAGTCGATCACTGATTTCGGTATTTTTATCGGACTTGAAGGCAATATAGATGGCTTGATCCATCTAACCGATTTGTCCTGGAATAAACCGGGCGAAGAGGCGGTACGCGAATACCAGAAGGGACAGGAAGTCGAAGCCATGGTATTGTCCATTGATCCCGAGCGTGAGCGAATCTCGTTGGGAATCAAGCAGATCGAAAAAGATCCGTTTGCGAACTTTATCGCGGAAAGACCGAAGGGTAGTATTGTATCCGGTACCGTAATTTCGGTTGATGCAAAGGCCGCGGTTGTTGATCTTGGGGACGGAATTGAAGGACTGATAAGGGCTTCCGAAATGGCGAAAGATCGTGTTGAAGATGCACGTTCATTTCTAAATGAAGGTGATCAGATCGAAGCCAAGATTACCGGGATGGACCGCAAGGGACGCAGTATCTACCTTTCGATCAAGGCCAAGGATACCGATGAAGAGCAGGAAGCTTTGAAAGATTATGCCGCGAGCAGTGATGTCAAAGGAACCACTACCAGTTTTGGTGATTTACTTAAGGAAAAAATGGATTCCTGATTTACAATTAGGAGGCGGGTGTAAACCCGCCATCCAACTAGATTATCGGACCATGAGATGAAAGATACAGAATTTGTACCCTCGATGACGAAATCGGACCTGATCGATAATTTATCGAAAAATCAGGGGCATCTGGCATACAAGGATGTGGAGTTAGCGGTAAAAAGTCTGATCGAAATGATGAGCAGTGCGTTATCCAACGGTGAACGCATCGAAATCAGGGGTTTCGGAAGTTTCAGCTTGCATTACCGACCCCCCAGAATCGGGCGTAATCCGAAATCTGGTGACAAGGTAGACTTGCCCGGTAAATACGTACCGCACTTCAAACCCGGCAAAGAGTTGCGTGATCGCGCCAACAACTAACGACAGGCATTATTTAACCCATCTCAAGCCGGTTAACAATTTATGGATATCTGGCTTTTTCTGCTAGTCCTCGCTGCGATTCTAATCGGCTGGATACTGGGTCGCTGGCAACCGTTTAAAAACAGAAATAACAAGCCCGGTCCTGATTTCTTTTCTGAACGTTATGCCAGGGGTCTGAACTACCTGCTTGCCGATGACCCGGATAACGCAATCAAAATCTTCACCGACCTGATCGAAGTTAATAAAGATACGATTGAAATCCATATATCCCTGGGCAACCTTTTTCGTTCAAAAGGACAAGTCGACCGGGCAATAAAGGTGCACCAGAATTTACTGGCCCGGCCCAATCTCACCCGCAAGCAACGCCACATGGCAATCGCCGAACTGGCCAGTGACTATCTCAAGGCCGGGTTGCTGGACCGTGCCGAAAAGCTGTACCGCGAAATGATCGAGCTGAATGCCGAACCCAACCTGGCCTATCGACGATTACTGGATTTGTATATAACCGAGAAATCCTGGGGGGAGGCCGCGGAGTGCGCGCAAGTCCTGCATAAAAATGGTGAGCCGGAGGCCAGCCTGATTTACAGTCAGTGCCTGTGCGAAATTGCGCAGGATGCGATTAAAACCGGCAATCATCGCCTGGCGCGCAAGCATCTTGATCGTGCGCTTGAAGTCGATGCTAATTGTGTGCGGGCAGCCCTGTTATTGATCGACTTGCATTTAAAAACGGATAACTTGACGGCCGCCAAGGGAATTTTTAAGCGACTGGTCCGGCAGAGTCCTGAGTACATGGGATTGTACATCGAGCCGGCAAGGCTTATTTATAGACAAAAAGAGGACCGGGTTTACCGGGAGTTTCTGCAAAAGCAATACAAAAAGCATCCGTCTACCCGTCTCGCGATGGCGCTGCTTGAAAATTACGCACGTCACGACGAAATCGAAAAAGCCCGCGAGTTTTTATCGGACATACTAAATCAGTCACCTTCTTTTGAAGCATTTGAATTCGCGTTGCGCTTTCTAAAGTCAAACCCCGATCAGCTGGGTGAAACCTGGGAAACCCTGTCGAGCTTCCTCAAATCCCTGCAGAAGAAGAAGAACGAGTATAACTGCTCGCGTTGCGGCTACGAGAGTCACGCCATACAGTGGCTGTGTCCGAGCTGCCGAAACTGGGATTCGATGAAGCCGATCAAGCTATGAAAGATCCGAAAATTATTGTTGCACTCGATTTTGCCAGCCACGATCAGGCCATCGAATTCGCCAAAAAAGTTACCCCCGATCAGTGTCGGCTAAAGGTGGGCAAGGAGCTATTTACCAGTTCGGGCCCAGCCCTGGTCGAATCATTGATCGATATCGGTTTCGACGTTTTTCTCGATTTGAAATATCACGATATCCCCAGCACGGTAAAAAAAGCGACCAGCGCGGCGGCAAAGTTGGGGGTCTGGATGCTCAACGTCCATGCCCTGGGGGGCGTTACCATGATGCAGGCTGCACGCGAGGGTATTGAGGTTGTTCCACGTCGTCCTTTCCTGATCGCGGTTACCATATTAACCAGTTCCAGCTCGTCTGATTTAGAGGCATTGGGAATTGAAAAGCCAGTGCCGCAAATGGTCACTCAGCTTGCCAGAAATGCAATTGACAGTGGCCTCGATGGTGTCGTGTGTTCGGCCCAGGAAGCGGCAGCCTTGCGCAAGAGTCTGGGCGATGCCGTGTTGCTGGTAACGCCCGGTATTCGACCCGAATGGGCCGCCGCAGATGATCAGCAACGGATTATGACGCCTCAACAGGCACTCGCAAGCGGGGCAAGCTACCTCGTTATTGGCAGGCCTATCACCCAACATCAGGAACCGGCTCATGCGCTAGGCCTGATTTCCGAATCGATTTCCGGATTTGCGTGAAACTGCATGGATGACATCGATTTATCGAATCGTTACACTAGGTTCAGTCCTGATTAAATGACAGTCTTAGATGGATCCAAACTTTCTAGATTTTGAACAACCGATTGCTGAGCTTCAGGCAAAGATTTCAGAGCTGCGCTATGTCACCGACGATTCGGAAATTAACATCAGCCAGGAAATCCAGACGCTCGAACGCAAGGCTGAATCTCTAACCAGCACGATATTTGGCAAGCTCACAGCCTGGCAGATCTCGCAACTGTCGCGACATCCGAATCGCCCTTACTCTATCGACTATATCGAACGCATCTTTACCGACTTTGAGTACCTTCATGGTGATCGCACCTTTGCCGATGATTATCCCATGGTGGGTGGAATAGGGCGACTCGAGGGCAAGCCGGTCATGGTGATAGGACAGCAGAAAGGACGCGATACCAAGGAAAAAATCAAGCGTAACTTTGGCATGCCCCGGCCGGAGGGTTATCGCAAGGCATTGCGCCTGATGAAAATGGCAGAAAAGTTCAAGATGCCGCTGTTAACCCTGGTGGATACGCCCGGGGCTTATCCTGGCATCGGTGCCGAAGAGAGAGGGCAGAGCGAAGCTATCGCCAGGAATCTGTTCGCGTTGGCCCACTTGAGAGCACCGATTGTTTGCACAGTAATAGGCGAGGGAGGTTCGGGTGGCGCGTTGGCAATTTGTATTGGTGATCGTATCAATATGTTGCAGTACGCTACCTACTCGGTGATATCACCCGAGGGCTGTGCCTCGATTCTGTGGAAGAGTGCAGACAAGGCCGCACAGGCTGCGGAAGCCATGGGAATCACCGCGGAGCGGCTGCTATCTCTTAACCTGATCGACAACATTATTGCGGAACCCCTCGGGGGGGCGCATCGTGACTATGACGAAGTAGCCACCTCGTTAAAGCAGAACCTGATCGAAACGCTCGATCTGCTCGATTCAATTCCGATCGATAAGTTGCTCGATCAACGTTACCAGAAGCTCATCGCTTTTGGCCGCTATCGGGAAGCCTGATAGGATAACGGCTTTTAGTATTCTGCCAGTCTCATGCATTCATGTCTGGACCTGATTCCCGATCATGTCAACAGGGTGTTCATCGCTTTTAGCGGGGGCCTCGACTCGTCGGTATTACTCCATTTACTGGTTTCGGAATCCCGGGATTTCCAGGTTATTCCCTGGCATTTTAATCACGGGTTGCTCGAAGTCGCCCCCAGGATGGAGGCATTCTGTATTGAACAGGCAAAGCGCTACGGCCTTGAAATCAGAATAGACCAACTCGACCTGGACAGTATCGATAGCAATATTGAAGCCGAAGCCCGCCGGCAACGTTATGATTTGTTCAGGCAGCATACCGATGCGGGTGACTGTATTGTGACCGCGCATCATGCTGATGACCAGGCAGAGACATTCCTGTTGAATGCACTGCGTGGATCGGGAAGTGCGGGACTGCGTGGTATAGCAAGGCAGCGCATATTGGGCGATACGCTGTTGTTGCGACCACTGTTGCAGTTCAGCCGTGAGCGGCTGGAAGAATATGCCGCGCATCATGAAATTCCCTGGTTCAATGATCCCAGCAACCAGACCAATCGGTTCGATCGCAATTATTTACGCAACCAGGTCATACCTGTGATCAAGACACGCTGGCCGCATTTCCAGGACGCGCTGTCTATGGCGAGTGAAATACAGTCGGAGACGCAGGAATTACTGGATGAAATTGCCGGGCTTGATTATACCATTCTGCAAGCACCGGCCTCAGGCGGATTTGCGACGCTCGATGTTGCCGGGCTTTTGCAACTATCGCCTGCTCGTCGCAAAAATCTGGTGCGTTACTGGATAGCCGGCGCCGGGCTACCGAGCCTGCCGCAGGCGCGCCTGCAGGAATTGATGAACCAGCTGCATGCGAAGCCCGGAACAATGCCGGAGATTGCCATGCCCGATTACGCCATCAGGCTTTACGATCGGCGTCTTTTCCTGGTTCGTGAAGACAGCACCCGGTGTGCGACAGGGGAATTCGAATTTGAATTGAAACCCGAAATCGAAATTGAGCGGCTGGGACTGCAATTCCAGCGCCAGGAAATTTTCGAACAGTTAGAGCTTGTCGATAAGGGACAGGCGTTAACGCTCAGGTTTCGCGATAAAGGACAACAGAACAGCGATCGTCACCGGCTTAAGCGCCTGTTTCAGAAGCACCGTGTACCACCCTGGGAGCGCTCTGCAATCGCACAGGTCTACCTCGACGGCAAGCTCGCAGGATTGCTGCTGTGAGCCGTGAAACGGATAAAGACCGGGTATTTTCCCGTCGTTTAAGTCAGGTCAAGCCTTTCGAGTTCAACGAAACCGTGGCCAACGTGTTTCAGGACATGATTTCGCGGTCGGTACCCGGCTATGACTTGTTACATCGCATGATTGGCCTTTACACCAATCTTTTTATCCAGCCGGGTAGCCGGATTTATGACCTGGGATGTTCCCTCGGCGAGGCAAGCCTGGTGATCGCCGATCAGCCTCAGGCAGGCAAATGTCAAATTGTTGCGGTTGATAATTCAGCCGCGATGATCGCCAAATGCAGGCAACACGAATCGCTACCCGAAAACATCGAATGGCGATGCGAAGATATCAGGCAAACCGTGATTGCCAATGCCTCGCTGGTCGTGTTGAACCTGACGTTGCAATTCCTGCCCCCTGAAGAACGGCTCGAGCTGTTGGAGCGAATTTTTGAAGGACTGAATCCCGGGGGCGCCCTGGTGCTGTCTGAAAAGGTCGTGTTTGCAAACGAGGCCGAAAACGAGCGCATGGTCCAGTTTTACCAGGGCTTTAAAAAATCCATGGGTTACAGCGACCTGGAAATTAGCCAGAAACGCAACGCGCTTGAGAAAGTGTTGATTCCCGACAGCGATTCTGATCACCTGCAGCGACTCGAAGCCGTAGGCTTCTATGAAATCTACCAGTGCTTCAGAAGTTTTAACTTCATTTCGTTTCTGGCAATCAAAAAGTGAACTGGCAAGTCCTGTTCGACTATTTCCGCCGTCATGGCCTCAATGACTGGGCACAACAACTCGAAGCAGAGGCCGGTAGCTGGCTGGTAAATCACGGCGATTATGCGCGCTGGTCGAGTGCCCTCGATACCATGCCCGAAATGACCAATATCGGGGGAACTTTCAATCTGCCAGCGGTCACCGTGACGGGAAATTGCGTCGACCCGGCAGCACTGCGCCAGGCGTTCCAGGGTTTAATGCCATGGCGCAAGGGGCCCTACCGTATCAACGATGTTTTCATCGATACTGAATGGCGCTCCGACTTTAAGTGGGACCGGATCCTGCCACACCTGTCATCACTCGAAAGCCGGCGAATTCTTGATATCGGCTGTGGCAATGGTTATCACTGCTGGCGCATGCTCGCACATTCGCCTGAAGTCGTAGTCGGGATCGAACCCTCGGTTTTGTTCAATTTCCAGTTTCAGGCGCTGCAGAAATACCTGAAACGGTCGGATATCGGTCTGCTGCCAATCGGCGTGGAACAATTGCCAAAAGATTTAAACTGTTTTGATACCGTATTTTCGATGGGGGTGTTGTACCACCGCAGAAGCCCGCTCGATCATCTTTATCAACTCAAAAATTTCCTTGTTGACGGCGGTGAGCTTTGCCTGGAAACCCTCGTCATTGAAGGCAGCGAGGGCAGGGTATTACTGCCGCCGGATCGTTATGCACGCATGCGAAACGTCTGGTTCATACCGTCATCGGCCGAGTTGAAACTGTGGCTGGAACGCTGTGGGTTTACCCATGTCCGGGTTGTCGATGAATCAGTGACCAGCATCCAGGAACAGCGAGTCACCGATTGGATGCAGTTCGAATCACTGGCGCAAAGCCTGAGTAAGGACGATCCGACACTAACCGTGGAAGGATTACCGGCACCCCGGCGAGCAGTGATCCTGGCGCATAAACCAGGCTAGTCGACGGCAACAAAAACAACCTGGTTGCGACCATTCTCCTTGGCCTTATACACGCCCTGGTCCCCGGCGTGAAACATGGCTTCAAAGTCCCCCGTCGCACCCGGTTCGAGCGTAGTGACACCAATACTGGTGGTAAGCTCGAGGCCATTCGGTTTTAATTTTTCGATATCGAGTCGAAGACTCTCTGCCTTGGCGCGTGCGTTTTCCCGCTCGCAATAATTCATCAGCACTACGAATTCTTCGCCACCGTAACGCGCGACCATATCGCTTTCTCGAAAGCTTTTATTAAGCAGCTCACCGGTCAGTTCAAGCACCAGGTCACCGACAGCATGCCCATGGTTATCATTGACTGCTTTAAAATGATCAAGATCAACCACCAGCAAACTGATCGGGTACTCGTGCCGACGTGCCTGAGAGACGAACTTGCTGGAATAATCCATCAGGCTATGACGGTTCTGACATCCTGTGAGCTTGTCAGTTGTTGCGAGCGAGAATAATTCCCGGCGTATGTCGTGAACCTTATCGAGCAGACGCTTATTGATAATCAGGTTGCCGATACGAACCAGCAATTCTTCATGCAGTATTGGTTTTGGCAGAAAATCATTGACCCCGGCCCGGTAAAGCGCAATGCGTCGCTGATCGTTATTCTGGTCGGGTATCGCAAGTATGGGGATAAACCCGCGGCCATCCTCGTAGGAACGTATCCGGGCGACCAATTCATCACCTTGAATCCCGGTTTTGAAAATTATCTTGGTTATGACCAGGTCGTAGGCGTCGGCGTGCGAACCATAGACCGTGACCGCGTCGAATTCCGCACTCGCTTCTTCGGCAGATTTGAAATAAGAAACTCGGTAACCGGTTTTTTTCAATTGCCCAAGGATATCCATCGCAACCTCGTCATCGTCTTCGACGAACAGTATGCGACCCTCGTAAAATAACGGGTCCAGCTGCTGCTCTATAAAGCGGACAATCTGGTCTTCGATCTGGCTTTCATTGAGCTCGTGGATTACGCCGTCCACCCTGACGTTTAACTCCTCTGCCACCAGGCCGTCCTTCTCGGTCAATAACAGTAGCGGGGTATCTTTCAGGCGTTCATGGGTATTACAGTAATCGACAAACACTTCACCGGCCCCGTCTTTAAGCCGCTGGTTGACGCAGATGATGTCGTATTGCTCGGTATCGGCAAATATGCGCGCGGACTCGACACTGTTGCCAGTGTCACTTTCAAATCCCTGCTCAGCGAAAGTACGGGTTAACATATCGCGGTAAATCGCATTGTTCTCTATTATCAAAGCGCGCATAAGCGGGAGTATAGGACAGCAATCTGGCTTTGCTTCCGATTTGGGGCACTTTGCCTGACCGCTGCAAATCGAACATTTCAGCCCAATACAACCTTTATTTCCTGTCCGTCGATTGTCTTCAAAATGCGATTCTGCTATCGTTTCCGTCCAACCTACGTACTTTACGTGCATTCAATTCTGGGTCTATGAGCCGATTCATTTTTATCACTGGTGGTGTCGTATCATCTCTGGGCAAGGGTATTGCATCTGCCTCCCTGGGCGCATTACTCCAGTCACGCGGGCTAAGTATCAACATGATCAAGCTCGACCCTTATATCAACGTCGATCCTGGGACGATGAGCCCCTTCCAGCACGGTGAAGTCTATGTGACCGATGATGGTGCAGAAACGGATCTGGACCTGGGACACTATGAACGCTTCGTTGGCATTCACTGTTCCAAGAACAGTAACTACACGACGGGTCGAATCTACGAAAACGTCATTGCCAAGGAGCGTCGTGGCGACTACCTGGGTGCGACGGTACAGGTCATTCCGCACATCACAGATGAAATCAAGAACTCGGTGCTGAACAGTACCAATGGTGCCGATATCGTACTGGTCGAGATTGGCGGTACCGTTGGTGACATCGAATCCCTGCCATACCTGGAGGCCATCCGGCAAATGGGTTTTGAACTCGGTCACGAAAACGTGCTCTATGTGCATTTGACCCTGATTCCCTATTTGCCGGCTGCTGGCGAAATCAAAACCAAGCCGACGCAACACTCGGTGAAGGAACTGCGATCGATCGGAATTCAGCCTGATATCCTGTTATGTCGTGCCGATCGGCCGATTCCCGTCGAGGAACGCAGAAAGATTGCGCTGTTTACCAACGTTGCCGAGGAGGCCGTTATTTCGGCGGTCGACGTTGACCATATCTACAAGTTGCCACGAGAACTCAGCGAGCAGGGTCTTGACGATATTGTTGCCAAGCATTTTTCGTTGAACCTGTCGCCTGCGGACCTGTCTGGATGGGACCGGGTGGTAGAAGCCATGGATAATCCGGAACATGACGTATCCATTGGCTTCGTCGGTAAGTATGTAGATCACACCGATGCCTATAAATCATTAAACGAATCACTGGCACATGCCGGGCTTCACACACGGACCCGGGTTAATATCGTCAAGATCGATTCCGATTTAATCGAAAGCGATGGAACCGATGTGTTAAAAGATCTGGATGCCATTCTGGTACCCGGTGGATTTGGTAGCCGCGGTATCGAAGGCAAGATCGCGGCGGTCAATTACGCTCGCACCAATAATGTGCCTTATCTTGGTATTTGCCTCGGGATGCAGGTTGCCGTAATCGAGTATGCTCGCAATGTTTTGGGCCTGAGCAAGGCCCACAGTTCGGAATTTAACCCGAAGACACCGGACCCGGTTATCGCCCTGGTGACCGAATGGACCGATCGTGATGGCTCTGTAGAAACCCGGGATGAAACGACAGACCTCGGCGGCACCATGCGACTGGGCGCGCAAACCTGCAAACTGGTACCGGGAACCAAAACGCGACGTGCCTATGGCCAGGAAGAAATTAGTGAGCGACACCGGCATCGATACGAGTTCAACAATAACTACCTGCAGAGACTGCAGGATGCCGGCCTCGTTATATCGGGGCTTTCTGTCGACAACGAACTGGTCGAAATGATTGAATTGTCTGATCACCCCTGGTTTATTGGTTGCCAGTTTCACCCGGAGTTTACTTCGCAACCGCGCGAGGGACATCCGCTTTTCAGTAGCTTCATTAACGCGGCGATCGAGTTTCACAAGGCCAGGTTATAAATGAAACTCTGTAATTTCGAGGTTGGGTTGGATCAACCCCTGTTCCTGATGGCCGGTCCCTGCGTGGTTGAATCGGAACAGCTGGCAATGGATACCGCGGGAGAATTACAGCAGATCTGCCTGGATTTAAAACTCCCTTTTATTTTCAAATCGTCTTTTGACAAGGCCAATCGTTCCAGCAGCCAAAGTTTTCGTGGCCTCGGCCTTGAAAAAGGGCTCGCGATTCTTGAAAAGGTGCGCACCAACCTGGGTGTACCGATCGTCACCGACGTGCATGAAGATACACCCCTCGACGACGTTGCCAGCGTGGTCGATGTGTTGCAGACACCGGCTTTCCTGTGTCGGCAAACCAATTTTATTCAAAATGTCTCGTCCCAAGGAAAACCGGTCAACATCAAAAAGGGCCAGTTTCTTTCACCCTGGGATATGCAGCAGGTCGTCAACAAGGCGCGCGAAACCGGAAACCAGCAGGTCATGGTTTGTGAGCGCGGCGCGAGTTTCGGTTACAACAACCTGGTATCGGACATGCGTTCGCTCGCAGTTATGCGCGAAACTCGTTGTCCGGTTGTTTTCGATGCCACGCATTCAGTGCAATTGCCCGGTGGACAGGGCAGTTCATCCGGCGGACAGCGCGAGTTTGTGCCGGTACTGGCGCGAGCCGCGGTGGCGGCGGGTATCTCGGGACTGTTCATGGAAACTCATCCCGACCCCGCAAAGGCCCTGAGCGACGGCCCGAATGCATGGCCACTGTCAGAAATGCGGTCGCTGCTCGAGCTGCTTGTGCAACTCGACCGGACCATCAAGACTTCGACCCTACATGAAAACCAGCTACTGCAACTCGATTAGGAAATATACGTGGAGTTTATATGACCAAGATTAGCAAGGTCATTGGCCGGGAAATTCTGGATTCCCGCGGCAATCCAACCGTTGAAGCCGATGTGATACTGGAAAGCGGGAACATGGGCAGGGCAGCGGTGCCTTCCGGAGCATCCACGGGTGAACGCGAGGCTATCGAGTTGCGTGACGGTGACAACAACCGTTACCTCGGTAAAGGCGTCACCAGGGCGGTATCTCATATCAATCACGAGCTGGCCGGAATCGCCATTGGGCGTGATTGCAATGATCAGCGTGGTCTCGACCAGGCGATGATCGAACTCGATGGTAGCGATAACAAGAGTAAACTCGGTGCCAATGCTTTACTGGCAGTATCGCTGGCAAACGCGCAGGCAGCGGCGTGCGAGGCCGGGCAGCCACTCTACCGCTTCCTGGGTGGCGAAAGAGGTAACCTGTTACCCGTGCCGATGATGAATATTATCAACGGCGGGGCCCATGCCGATAACAGTGTCGACATGCAGGAGTTCATGATCCTGCCGGTGGGTGCTCCTAGTTTCAGCGAGGCGTTACGCTATGGCGTGGAAGTATTCCACGCGCTCAAATCGGTGCTGGCAGCAAAGGGAATGAATACCGCGGTCGGAGACGAAGGCGGCTTTGCACCTGATTTATCCTCCAACGAAGAGGCAATCGAGGTGATATTAACCGCTATTGACAAGACCGGGTACCAGGCTGGCAAAGACATCTGCCTGGGCCTTGATGTGGCCAGTTCCGAGTTTTACGAATCCGGTAATTACAACCTGGCCTCGGAAAGCCGCTCATTCGACGCCGCAGGATTTGCCGACTACCTGTCAAGCTGGGTTGATCAATACCCGATAATCAGTATCGAAGACGGCATGGACGAAGGTGATTGGGAAGGCTGGGCGATCCTGACCGAACAACTGGGCAGTAAAATTCAGCTCGTGGGTGACGACCTGTTCGTAACCAATACCCGTATCCTCGCGCGCGGGATTGAACAGGGGATTGCCAATTCAATCCTGATCAAGTTTAATCAGATCGGAACCTTGAGTGAGACCCTGGACGCTATTTCCATGGCCCATGAGGCCGGCTATTCTACCATTATTTCACATCGTTCAGGCGAAACCGAGGACGTTACCATCGCCGATCTCGCGGTTGCAACCTGTGCCGGCCAGATCAAAACCGGCTCGCTGTCGCGTTCGGATCGGGTTGCCAAATACAACCAGTTGCTGCGCATCGAATCGATGCTCGGCGAGGCCGCAAGATTCCCGGGAAAGTCGGCTTTCAAAAACCTTTAGCGCGGCTCCCGTGAATCCATGAAGATCCTGATTACCATACTGATCCTGGTACTCGTCGGTCTACAGTATAAATTATGGTTTGGTGACGGAAGCCTGTCGGAAGTTGTACAGCTAACGCACGAACTGGAACTTCAAAAGCAGCGATTGCAGGAACTAGAAGCACGCAATCGAATACTCGAAGCACAGGTACTGGACTTGCAGAACGGTCTCGATGCCTTTGAGGAGAAAGCCCGTAACGATCTCGGCATGATCAAGCAGGGCGAAACCTTCATCCAGCTAATTCCGAAACAGGAGGATGATGCCGATGGGGAGTAGTGTTCCCGTCTGGGCAATCATTCCGGCTGCCGGCACTGGCCTGCGTATGCAGAGCGAGATCCCCAAGCAATATCTGTCTTTCCAGGGTAAAACGGTGATCGAGCATTGTCTCGATCGATTGTTGTCACATCCTGATATCGATGGGGTCGTCGTTGTATTGCGGGATGACGATCAACACTGGGATGCGATTGCCTATGCCGCGGAGAAACCCCTGTTTACGACCACGGGCGGGCGCCAACGCCACGACTCGGTGTATAGCGGACTCACGACGCTGCAATATCGATTTGGCAACGACGCGATTGCGCTGGTGCACGACGCGGTGCGGCCACTGGTCAGTCACCGGGACCTGAGCAACGTCATTGAAGCTGCGAGGCAACATACCGCGGGTGCGATCCTGGCGGCGCCGGTGACCGACACCCTGAAACGACAGGGCAACGATATGGAAATTTCCGCGACGCTGTCCCGTGACGGGCTGTGGCGTGCGCTCACACCCCAGGTATTTCATTTGCAACCGTTACTCAATGCCCTCAAACAGGTAATCGATAAAAACCTGTCAATAACCGACGACGCCGAGGCGGTTGAGCTAGTGGGTCTTGCGCCGCGACTGGTGGCCGGGGAGGCTGATAACTTCAAGATTACCTCGCCAGGGGACCTGTCGCTGGCGGAGAAAATCTGGTTAAACCAGCGTGATCAGCAAAATGATGAATAGAATCACTGCGAGCATCGGCACGATATAGCCCATCCAGTCTTTCATACTTCCCTTGGGCGTATTCTCGATCACCTGCTTCGCGCGCGGAAACAGGAAAATAATCATCGCGACCAGGAACAGCGCAGAACCTATTTTCAGCCAGTCCACTTTTATCTCCCGTAAAAAATAAGCCCCGCGAACGGGGCTTATTTACTAAACGTAATGGCGACGGTTAATCGTTGCCTCCAAAAGCCCCCAGCAGGTGCAGCAGGGCCTGGAACAGGTTCAGGATCGACAGGAACAGGCCGGCTGTTGTCATGATGTAATTAGTCTCCCCTTTATGGATCAGCGAAGAAGTCTCCCACAGGATGAAAGCACTCATAATCAACACGACGGCGGCATTAACCGCGAGGAACAGTGCCGGGATTCCCAGGAATATATTCAGTACAGCGGCGCCGAGTACCACCAGCATACCGACCATGACGAAACCGCCCAGAAAGCTGAAATCCTTGCGCGTGGTCAGGGCATAGCCCGAAAGGCCAAGGAAGATTGTTCCGGTGCCACCAAGGGCGGTCATGACGATACTGGGATTAACCGAAAGGTAGTAGTTCAGTACCGGGCCTAATCCGAAGCCTAGCAGGCCGGTAATGGCAAATAGTACTGGAATACCGGTGGCAGAATTTGCAGTTCTCGGTAAAACAAACCACAGCATCGCGATGGCCACGATACTAGCGACCAGTGCCGTACCGTGCCCAATTCCCGAGATGACACCCAGGTAAGCGGCAAAAGCACTAAATAGCAATGTTCCCGACAACAGGATATAGGTATTCTTGATAACCTTGTTGGTTGACAGGATCGCTTCTTGAGAGCGTGTTACAGCAGTATTCATTTGCATTACTATCTCCGTTTCTTAACAAATCTATTATAGACCAATGCGCTGCATTCTAAGTTCATGGTCTGCCTATAGCAAGCCCTAAAAAAGTAGGGTTAAAGGCTGAAAACCGCATTGGGTAACGATTTGTTAAATTGGGTCATCCGATCAAAATTCAAGCCGAAATAGGCTCAATTTGCTAATGACTAGTTGCCCCAAATGATTATAATACGCCAGCGCCAGGCCGACCGGACGCCCCATCAATAGGTGCGCGCAGGCCCGGTTTGGGCATATACATATCAGGAGAGCTGGCAGAGTGGTCGAATGCGGCGGTCTTGAAAACCGTTGACCCGAAAGGGTCCGGGGGTTCGAATCCCTCGCTCTCCGCCAATTATGAGCCTTAATTAATTGATAATTAAGGCTTTTTTTTGATAAAAACTCAATATGTGTACGGATTAGTGTACGGGTTGTTTGCTAGACAATTGGAACTTCTTGCACCCTCGGCGAAAACGACAAAAGCACCACACAAATAAAATATTACTCCAAGGTTAACCTAGTCAAATAAATGGGGGGAGGGGGCCTGTGAGATTTCAGAGATTTTTATTGATCCCTCATTCTCACATCAGAGGTGAATTTTAGCTCTAAGCGGACGCTCAGAGATTTGCGATGAGCGGCAGAAAACGACCCGAAGCGGACGCCCATAAAAAAAGCCACCTCGAATGAGATGGCTTAATAATTACCTTATTTAGCTAGGTTTTAGCTACGCATTCTGCGACGAGCGAAACCTACACCGAACAGACCCGCTGCAAATAGGGCGATGATTGACGGCTCAGGAACCGAAGTGCTAGGCGTGTAGGACACGAGAAAGCCGTTACCGTTGTTGCTCAAGTTGCCCACGCCGTCGAAGGCCAGGTTTGATAAGGTCGCGTCGGTTGTGCTCAGGCTGAAGCCAAGCGTATTCCCCAGGTTTGTGTTGCCGGAGACGACGTTGAAGTTGATCGTCCAAAGCGACCAGCCCCCTGAGGCCGGTGTCAGAGTCGTCGAGGCGGACGCGTCGCCGAGCGTGAGGCCAGCAAAATTTATCTGGACGGCGGGGAACGGAAAGTTACTGTAATTGCCGAGCGCAAACTCTAGCGTGTACATGCCCTGCTGAAGCGTCAAAGAGCTGAATGTGGTCGAAATCGAATCGTTATTCTGGAAAACGGCAGCGACCTTCCCTTCTTGATGACCTGGCGACAGGAAGCCGAAACCATCGGCGTTCCACGGTGTAGAGAAAAGATTCCCGCTCCAGTCGCCGTCGTCTTCGACATCTTGGTCGATGATGAGGGCGCCCTGCGCGCTGAGCGACACGACCAGAAGCGTCATCGCTGCCATTAGTTTGGCTTTGTATTTCATGTGCTCTCCTAAAGAGTCCCTAATTGAAACAGCAATTCTGTCCAATCTGTAAAAAGTGCAATAAGGGGGCCAACCTATTAATCTTGAAAAAAATCATTATGTTGAGGAAAAGCAATAATTGCGTCATTGTTAAAGTGTAAAAATTTTTTACACTTTCCCCTTCTTAATGTAAAGAATCTTTACAGTGTCCGTTCCTGGCCGAAGATTGCCTCCTGCCTGGGCTCGCTGGGGGTCCGCTTACGAGAAAGCCGCCGCTCAGATTCGATCACCCAGCGTCGATCAATTGAAACCACAATCCAACTCAGACACTAGGACTTTCGAGACGCAGTCAATGTTAGTACCGTCCCATATGTATTAGATATATTTGTTAACTGATTTATCAAAGACATGTTTTTTGGCACCTAACATAAATCAAGGCTTAATGCGCGACATTCCTGAGAAAATCGGATCTTGAAAATAAATCTACCGATAGGGATGCCTCTTCTGCAATGCCAACAGAACACAGTATTTCACCATCGTGGCCGGCAGTGCTGGGTTACGGCTTTCGTCCCTTCTTTCTGCTCGCCGGAATACACGCAGTCCTGGCAATTCCGGTTTGGTTATTTTTATTGCAGGGTGTTGCCTCGTTTGCGTCACCACTACCACCTTTGGCCTGGCATGCGCACGAGATGCTGTTTGGCTTTATCTCGGCAGCTGTAGCAGGTTTTCTACTCACTGCGGTGCCAAGCTGGACCGCAAGTCGGGGATATGCCGGTGCCCCTTTACTTGGTTTGACGCTTTTATGGATAGCGGGACGCCTTGTAACAACCTTCCCGTTAGGCTTCACAGCACTGATGGTTGCGTTTGTCGACCTTGCTTTTATTCCTGTACTTGTGCTGACAATACTTCCTTCATTGATCCGTTCAGGAAATAAACGCAACCTGGTTTTCATCGGCATGCTTGCTGCATTGTTTGCGGCAAACCTCCATTTTCATCTTGCGGGTGCTACGAAGGTTGACCCTTTACTGCTCGGCATAAACGTCATACTGCTAATGGTGGCAATGGTTGGAGGGCGAATTCTGCCCGCATTTACCTCCTCGGGTCTCAAGGAGCGTGGTATCGATATCAGGATACGCCGTTATCCCCCGCTCGACATTGCCGCTTTGATGGCAATCCTTGCAGTGTTAATAGTCGATGTATTTTCTCCCGGAACCATTTTTGCCGCTGTGACGGCCACCGTGGCCGCGGCCTTGCTGGCCTTGCGACTGGCTCGCTGGCAAGGCCACCGTACACTGCGCGATCCGATTATTTGGGTGCTCCACGTAGCCTACGCCTGGCTACCCATCGGTCTTGCACTCAAGGCAGCATGGTTGTTCGGGGCTCCAATTCCAGACACAAGCTGGTTACACGCGCTGACCACAGGAGCATTTTCGACAATGATTCTCGCGGTCATGAGTCGCGCTGCATTGGGACATACCGGGCGCGAGTTAGTCGTACCAGGTCTTATCGTGATCGCGTACTGCGTGATTGGGATTGCAACGCTAATGAGGGTGTTCGGGCCAATGCTACTTGCTGAGGCGTGGCGATTCTGGATGATCGGGAGCGGATCGCTCTGGAGCCTTGCTTTTTTTCTATTCGTTGTGGTCTATGCACCTATCCTCTGCAGACCCCGTGTTGATGGACGGGCGGGTTGAGCTGAGTGGTGGCAATACTTCGAAATTTTAAGCGATTCTCAGCAGGAGAAGATCGTCATGTCCGCTGATAAAATCATCGTGCCACGAGATGAAGAAGGTTATCTGATTGATCCCGACGATTGGTCGCCAGAGCTGGCGCTGACGCTCGCAGCCGAGGAAGGATTAGCCTTAACCGATGAACACTGGATAATCCTGACGTTTGTGCGGGAATACTTTGCCGAGCACCTGATTACGCCGGATATCCGGCATGTCGCCAAACGTTTCGCCGAACGCACCGGCTGTGACAAGAAGGCAGGAAAGGCGCGAATTTTCGAGCTGTTTCCCTATGGTTACGTCAAGCAAACTTGCAAGGTAGCGGGTATGAAACGACCCAGGGCCTGGAGTACTGGTTAACAGCCCGTAGCAACCTGGCGCGTGATAATCATTGCATGAGCAACTCATCAGGCGATAATCGGGACTAGGGTAACTAAAATGCCAGGTAATCTTCGGCCAATTCCAGTCATTGGTAGATTGAAAGTCCACAGCCAGAGGTTGCAATTACACATTAATGTTTTCATCCTGTAACCTGGCCAATAAAATCACGATCACGACTAAATAATATCCAATAAGGTCGAATAACCTGTGGATTCAATATTACTTTCCATTCATCCTAGCGATCCACTTTGGATCGCTATAGCATTTTTCTTTGGTCTTCTGATGAGGATGGTGGGTCTGCCGCCGCTGATAGGATTTCTGCTGGCAGGCTTCCTGTTGAATGCCCTTGGCGCTGAAGCTGACAAGTTTTTAAACACGATAGCAGACATGGGTATTACCATATTGTTGTTTTCTATCGGTTTGAAACTAAGGCCCCAGGCATTGGCCCGGGCGGAAGTCTGGGGTGTCGCCAGTATTCATATGGGGCTAGTTACTCTAATGTTTGCGGCCCTGGTGATGTTGTTCACTCAACTTGGATTGCCACTGTTCGTTCACCTCGACCTGAAAACATCCCTGTTGATCGGTTTTGTGTTGTCTTTTTCCAGTACCGTATTCGCAATTAAGATACTGGAGGAACTAGGCGCCATGAGTTCCAAGCATGGACAGGTAGCAATTGGCGTGCTGGTCATTCAGGATATTGTCGCTGTTTTATTTCTAGCGGTTTCGATCGGTAAGGTTCCCTCTTTATGGGCCATTTCGCTATTGTTGTTGTTCCCGCTACGGGCATTATTTTATAAGGTTCTGGATAAGACCGGGCACGGTGAGCTACTTGTGCTTTTTGGAATTGTACTGGCCCTGGGTGGCGCAGACGTCTTTGAACTGGTAGGCATGAAGGGTGATGTTGGTGCTTTGGTCCTTGGAATGTTATTGGCCAGTCACAATAAGTCTGGCGAACTGGCCGAGGCTCTGCTGAGCCTCAAGGATTTGTTCCTGGTTGGTTTTTTCCTGAGTATCGGTATGACGGCGCTGCCGGGTTGGGAAGAACTTCTGGTCGCATTGATATTCATCGTTTTCCTGCCGCTTAAAGTAGCATTATATTATGGCCTGTTTAGCACCTTTTACCTGCGAGCCAGTACGTCCTGGCGTACCTCGCTGAATCTGGCCAATTATAGTGAGTTTGGCCTTATTGTTGGTGCGCTGGCGGCATCGTCAGGTTGGCTGCCAAAAGAATGGCTTGCGGTTTTTGCTATTGCCCTGTCGGTCTCCTTCCTTCTATCTGCACCGTTGGTTAATGCGCGCGATGATCTATATCAGAACTGGCGTGACTGGTTGAGGATTTTTGAACGTGAAAAACGCTTGTCAGATGAGCAGGACCTGGATCTTTCTCATGTCAAAATTGTGATTTTCGGTATGGGACGTATGGGAACTGCCGCTTACACGGTGATGGAAAATGATTTTCCCGATCAAATAGCCGGTGTTGAAGTCAACCGGGAAAAAACAAAAAATCACCAGAATCTCGGCCGTCGTGTGGTTAGCGGTGATGCGACCAATCCGGACTTTTGGACCCGCGCTAAAGGTTTAATGGATAATCTCGAATGGGTGATGCTTACCCTGCCTTCACACGCCGCTAACATGGCAGCGGCTGAACGCCTGCAGCAAATGGGCTATAACGGCAGAATTGCCGCTACTTCGAAATTTCCAGATGAGGAACAGGCACTGAAAGACATCGGAGTTGATCTAGCCTTCAATATTTATTCTGAAGCAGGGCTTGGATTTGCCAGTGATTTGAACCAAATGGTCGATTAAAGTCAAATAACTTTAAGGGTCCACTTTGGGTCGGTTATTGCCGCTGATGCATTGAGTTTGAGCGTCTGTTTTCTCCAAAGGAGACACTGAAAATCCATTCCCGAGATTCCGAGAACGGCCAACACCGGTCATTCGCGGGGTGGTGCATGAACGACTCTGAAGTGCCCTTACCGGTCATTAACGTTTAAACTCAGCCGCGCCGCTTTTTAGCGCCGGCTGGAGTGCCTGGTTCGGTAGTCCTTTTGTCAGTTTATAATTAACTATACTTAAGAAGGTCATTTGCGGTAATGTCAGCCAAAATTCGACCTCCACTGTCTACCACCGCTATTTCTTTTGCGCCGGTGCTGGCCATACGTCTGAGAACGATATCAACTGTTTCTTCTGGCAAAGCGTTTACATTTCCGCGGCTCATGAGATGTGAGGCTTTGTCTACGGCAACGTTACGCAATATATCTCGGGGATGTATCTTTTCTTTATAATGATAAGGATATAGATGCCGCATTAGTGACCCGATCGTAATTACACCAAGCAACAATTTTTGATCGTCTATAACATAGACAAGTCGTGTATGCGGGAAACGGACAGCTACCCTGATAACTTCGCTGATGTCGCTGTTCTCCAAGACATAAGGAAAATCCCGGTGCCCGATGTATTGCA
Source organism: Gammaproteobacteria bacterium (assembly GCA_029862005.1). Lineage (NCBI taxonomy): Bacteria > Pseudomonadati > Pseudomonadota > Gammaproteobacteria > Gammaproteobacteria bacterium. The sequence goes on from JAOTYD010000009.1 coordinate 115,289, forward strand.
TTACTTCCTTTATTTTCATCAGCTCACCTATCAGGATTGTTCTCGCCTACCCTCGTAATTGCCCATTTTACTAGAGGTGGCGAAATAATTTCATTCAGGATAATCGACAGCAGCATTGCACTGAGTAATACATCGAAAATTTCTGCAGGCAATATCGGTTTGGCGAGAAATATGAGCCCCAGAGAAAGGCCAGCTTGAGGTAAAAGTGTTAAGCCCAGGTATCTATATATCTGTGGAGAAGCTTTAGAAATTTTGCCGCCAAGAAAAGTGCCGCCAAGTTTGCCGATAAATCGTCCGATCAGAAGGACGATGCCGAGTAAGAAAGATGTGGCGAGCACGTTGGTATCAAAATGAGTCGCAGCAAGGGTAAAGAACAGACAGTAAATAACCTCTTCAATAATATCCAGTTGATGAAATAAATCATCAGCCTGTTTTATCCTGTTAATAATGACAAACCCCATGGTCATATTGGCAAGGATTGGTGAAAAACCAAAATGGCTTGATAAACCGCTGACCAGGAAGATTGCCCCAAGGGTGAGCATGAGGTTTGTCTCGGGACGCGTTGATGGGTTAAGAAAATAGCTAAAAATGAGCCCCCCAACAAGACCAACCGAAATGGCTCCAACAATGGTGTTAACGCCATGCAAAATAATAGCGTTATCTATGTTGCCTGATAGCAATAGGCTGGCAATAGTAATAGCAGCAGAAAATATTATGATACTCAAGGCATCATCTAACGCGACGACACCCAGTAAGGTTGTGGTAAGGGGACCTTTGGCCCGAAGTTCATGGATGACTGCCATTGTTGCAGCTGGGGCTGTTGCAACTGAAATACCTCCCAGAATAAGGATGACAGAGATGAATGTGTTCTTGTTTTCATTTATGAAAGGTGGCAGGAAATCTCCCGCGATATAAACGGCAATACAGGTGCAGGCAAGGGCGCCAAATCCTTGCGTCAGATTTATCCACAAAATTTCTTTTTTAAGTACCTTTATCCGAGAAATCAGCAGGCTTCCGCCTATGGAATAGGCGATGAAAGCAAGCGCAATTTCGGATGTGAAGCTAAAAAGAATATCAATTTGTTGAGGAACAATGATACCGCTGATTGAGGGAGAAAAGCACAGCCCGGAAAAAATATATCCGCTTATACGTGGTAAACCGAAATAATTTGCGGCTCTACCAGCGAAATATCCTGTAAATAGAATGAGGCCAAGAATGAAGAGAGGCTGAAAGATGGAAAGTGCCATTGAGAGGTCTCGTTAATTTCAGACTCTACTGTTTACAGGAGTCAGCTATTGATGGAGCCAAACAAAATTTGCGGCAATTTATTCCACATTTTCCTACCGAACAGGTGATTATGTGACACGCACGAATATTGTGATATGCGCCGCTTTTTTCTCAGTATATTCTCACGCATACATTTTTATATCAATGGCTGCTATGTGCAGTTCTCTGCCGTTAGAACTATTTCATCCAGAGTCCGCTGTGGGTCGTTAACTGCCGCTGATGGCATAAAAATGAGGGTCCGCTTCTGGGTTGGATTGACTCCAATTGGCCGATCTGGGTGTGGTGCCGATAACTACCGTTGATCCAGATATTATATGGCCTTTTCT
>JAOTYD010000010.1 GCA_029862005.1 Gammaproteobacteria bacterium
CTTACCGGATTGAACAAAAGCATAGATTTCCCGAATACCGCTGTTTGCCGGTTTCAGCATTTGGCGATCCCAGTGCGCAGCTGCTGATAGTCGGTCTCGCGCCGGGATTACACGGGGCTAACGCGACCGGGAGGCCTTTCACGGGTGATGCATCCGGTGATCTGCTGTTTGCAACCCTGCACAAGTTCGGCTTTGCCAGCAGCCCGGTTTCGCACAGCTGCGACGACGAAATGCAGCTAATCGATTGTCGAATTACCAATGCGGTCAAATGTGTCCCACCCGGAAACCGGCCAAGCGGAACTGAGATTGATCGCTGCTCCGGTTATCTCCGATCTGAAATTTCGGCCCTGGCACCCGGTTCCATTTTACTGGCACTCGGCACGATTGCACACCGCGCATCACTGAAAGCACTGAAACTGACCCAGGCACGCTATCGGTTTTACCAGCAGGCCGAATATGATTTACCGGATGGCCTGAAGCTGATTGACTCGATTCATCCCAGCAAATACAACCAGAATACCCGAAGGATCACTGCGCACATGTTTGAAGCGACCTTCGATCGAATCAGGCTGATACTGCAATGAACCAGCGGCAGCATTTCGATCATAAAGGTTTTCTGGCCACGGTCAGCAGTAAACCCGGTGTCTACCGCATGATCGACCGAAACGACAAGGTGATCTATGTCGGTAAAGCCAAGAACCTGAAAAAGCGGCTCTCCAGTTATTTTCGCAAAACCGGTTTATCAACCCGCATCATCTCACTGGTTAATAACATCGGTTCAATCGAAGTCATCAACACGCGCACCGAAAGCGAAGCACTGCTGCTGGAAAACGATTTAATCAAGAACCTCAATCCGCGCTACAACATCCTGTTTCGTGATGATAAAAGCTATCCTTACATCTGCCTCAGTAACCATGACTTTCCACGCCTGACCGTTTTCAGGGGCAAACCCGATAAACGCAAGGGGACATTTTATGGCCCGTTCCCGAGCGCCGGGTCGATTCGATATACCATCAACCATGTGCAGCGCATGTTCCAGCTGCGTAATTGCGAAGATTCTGCACTGTCGAATCGCACCCGCGCGTGCTTACAGTATCAAATCAAGCGTTGTACCGGTCCCTGCGTCGGACACACGGACAAGGAAAGTTATCGTTCGCAGATCGAACAGGCGCAGATGTTTCTCGAAGGTAAAAGCGACGAGCTCATCGACCAACAGATCGAACTCATGGAAAAATACTCGTCCGAACTCGATTTCGAACAGGCGGCACAGGTTCGCGACCGCATCGAAACCTTGCGGCGGGTTACCGAAAAACAGTTTGTCACCGATTTCAATGGAGACATTGACATCATCGCCTGCGAATTGCGCCAGGATTTCAGCTGTATCCAGTTGTTCATGATTCGCAATGGTACGTCGCTCGGCAACAAAGCCTTTTTTAATCGTGCCAAACTTGATACCGATGCGCCGAGTCTGCTTGAAACCTTCATCATGCAACATTATTCCAATCACCCGGCCCCGGGAGAGATTATCGTCAGCCATGATCTCGAAAACGTCGAATTGCTTGCCGACTCTTTACATCTGCTCAGTCATTCGCGGGTCAGGATAACGCACCGGGTTCGCGGTAAACGCCAGCGCGCACTGGAGAGTGCAATCAACAACGCGAAACAGGCACTGGAAAGCTACCTGCTTTCAGCGAGCTTGCTCAGCAAGCGATTTCAGAACCTGGTCGAAATTTTACATCTCGAAGCGCCTCCCGAGCGTATCGAATGCTTCGATATCAGCCATACCATGGGTGAATCGACCAAGGCGTCCTGCGTCGTGTATGGCAGGGAGGGCCCCATAAAAAGCGAATATCGACGTTACAATATTAAAGATATCACGCCGGGTGACGATTACGGCGCGATGCGCCAGGTACTGGAACGCCGATACAGCAAGCGCCAGAATTCTCCCGAACAACTACCTGACCTGATTTTAATCGATGGCGGAAAAGGCCAACTCGGCATAGCACTGGACGTGCTGGAGTCGATGAATATACCGAACATCAAGGAAAATCTAAGGGTTTTCGGAATCGCCAAAGGTGTCGAGCGACGCGCCGGTTACGAAGACATCATCGACGAAGAGATGTCATCCCTAAATTTTTCGATGGATTCGCCGGCACTGCTGCTGATTCAGCAGATTCGTGATGAGGCGCATCGATTTGCGATTACAGGACATCGCCAGGCCCGCGCAAAAACGCGGCGCAAATCCAGGCTCGAGGAAATTCCGGGTATCGGCGTAAGAAAAAGGCAGCTGTTACTGAATACCTTTGGTGGATTACAAGGCGTGCAGGCTGCCGGGGTCGAGGAACTGATGCAAATCAAGGGCATTAACCGGGAGACCGCTCAGGCGATTTATGATAGGTTCCACGGTTAGACCGTTGACTGGCGAGCCATGAAAATAACCTTGCCCACCGCGATTACGCTGTTTCGAATTGTCCTGATTCCGCTTTTCGTCATTGTGTTTTATTTACCTTTTGGCTGGGCTAATGTCGCCGCAACTTTGATTTTTGCAATTGCCGGTATAAGCGATTGGGTGGATGGATTCCTGGCCCGTTCAATGCAGCAGGAATCGTCGTTTGGTGCTTTCCTTGATCCGGTAGCTGACAAATTGATGGTTGTCGTGATTATCGTTGTGCTGGTGGAGGCTCACCCGAGTATTTACATGGTCTTACCATCGGTTATCATTGTCGCCCGGGAGATATCAATTTCTGCTTTGCGTGAATGGATGGCACAACTGGGCAGCAGTACTACGGTACAGGTATCGTTCATTGGCAAATCCAAGACGGTTGCACAGATGCTGGCACTCGGTTTCATGATATTTTCTGAGCCGTTCATGGATTTACCTATCTTTGAAATAGGCCTCTGGATTTACTATGTCGCGGCATTGTTGACCATTGTTTCGATGATGATTTACCTGCGCGCGGCCTGGCCTGTGATAAGCCGACATGGATGACAGGACCCGCAGGGAGCTGGCTTGACAGCTAAGGGTGAATCTATAGAATAACGGCTCTTTTGCGGGAATAGCTCAGCTGGTAGAGCACAACCTTGCCAAGGTTGGGGTCGCGAGTTCGAATCTCGTTTCCCGCTCCAGTTTTCATGCCTCGATTCGATCGGGGCTTTTTTTGGCCATCGCTATTCAGTAAAGTAGCATGTCCGGGGCTCTTCGTTAGGCGGAAAAGCCTTTTCATTGGCTGGGTGGCAGAGTGGTTATGCAGCGGCCTGCAAAGCCGTGTACGGCGGTTCGATTCCGCCCTCAGCCTCCATTCATTTGCCCGGATGGCGAAATTGGTAGACGCAAGGGACTTAAAATCCCTCGACCTTAACGGTCGTGCCGGTTCGACTCCGGCTCCGGGCACCACCTACAAAACCAATATTAACAAGCACTTATTTCTTAAACCTCATGTAACATTTAGATTGGATTTGTTTCCAATATTTTTATTTAAATCCAGTACTACCCAATACCGCGGATCGTAAAAAGGCTGAAATTGATAACATTGGTCAACAGTTTGTATTCGGGTTTTGTTGAATTCCCAAAATACTTGCGCGAGTTTCGTGCGAGTATCGTGGTATGTCTGTTTCTGGCGATAATGGGACATTCACGGGCACAAGATTGTAGTCCTCCTGACAAAAGACTAGAAGGATTGCCCATCCTCGAGGTCACAATCGACAACAATGACATCTTCGATCTAGAGCAAGAAGATCAGAATTTATGGATTCACAAATGGGCTAACAAACTTCATATTAATACGCGGAAAAAAACAATCGAGGAACAGCTGTTGTTCGATCCTCAGGACGGCTATAACCAGCAACTGATAAATGAGACCGAGCGCCTGTTACGTAACCGGAATTATATCCACGACGCAGAAATCACCGCGGAGGAAGTTTGCGGAAAAGGTGTGAAACTGACGGTCGCAACCACTGACAACTGGACTTTAACGCCAAGCATCACAGTCAGTCGGTCTGGCGGGGAGACACGTACGGCTTTCGAAATCGAAGAGTCAAATCTGCTAGGACTGGGAACCGAAATTAAGATCCTGTCGGAGTCCGATGAGGAGAGGGACTCAGATGCTTTCGTCTACAGGGACATCAACTGGTTAGGGAATCTCAAGACCTTGAAACTGGAGCTTGCAGACAATAGCGATGGCCACGTTTACGAGGTGGACCTGGCGCGCCCATTTATAAAACAGGATTCAAAATACGCCTGGTCGATATGGCCCTCTTCGATTGAAAGAGAGAACCCGATTTACGAACAGGGTGACGAGGTGGCAAAAGTGGGGGAGATGAACGATTCGCTGCTGTTGAGTTATGGATGGTCTGACGGTCTGGTCGGTGATTCGGTTTCAAGGTATCGCCTGGGGTGGTTTGCCAACAGGCTGAGGTATAACACGGTTGATGATCCGAATATAGAACTACCGGAAGATGTAGACAAGAGTTATCCCTTTATCGAGTATGAGCATTTGAATGTTAAATATGTAGAGAGAATTAATTTCCGGGTGATGGGCATAACCGAGGATATCAAGTTGGGCACCAGTATGAGAACCAGAATCGGGTGGAAGGACGCGGCCTACGAATCGACACAGGAAGGTTATGTACTGGAGTTCGATTATAGTTTAGGCAACTTTATTTCAACGCATACCCTGGGACTTTTTGATCTGAGGTTGAGCCATGAATCTAACAAAACGATCGACGACACCGGCCGAATTGTGATGCGAGGGCAGCTATACAATTTTCGGGGTGTAAATGACAGTTACGTGTTTAGCAGCAGGCTGGAAGCGGCGCAAAATCCCGAACTATTTGAACGGATTGAGGTCGGTGGTGATTCCGGGTTGAAGGGATATCCGGTTCGGTTTCAGAATGGGGAGCGAGCATTCACGCTTTCCGCGGAACGGCGGGTATACTTCAACGTGTATCTCTGGCAACTGTTTAAATTTGGATTTGCAGTATTTGCGGAAGCCGGCTCGGCCTGGGACAACGGGGAAAATCCGATCTGGCTTAGTGATGTTGGAACCGGTCTACGCCTGGTATCGACCCGTCAATCCAACTCCAAGGTTCTGCATATCGATATCGCCTTCCCGCTTAGTGAGAAAGAGGACATTGATGATTACCAGCTTTTCGTCAGGGCAAGAACCGAATTTTAGCAGCGACGCTATTGCAGATCGACCAAATCAGTCAGGTTCTCGATTTCGATCGTAGGCTCGATTCTCCAGAGATCTAACACCGCGTTGGTCGCTTTAAATCGACTGGGATCATATCGCCGATGGTATGCCAAGGGCAGAATTCCCGACTCAGTCTTCGAAGTAAAGCTGGATACATCTCCATGTTAATTCGCCAAAGCCGCTGTTTTTTTATAAGGTATGAGGTCCGCTTTCAGTTGCGGTTTCAACCGGTCGATAGCTGACCCTCATCTGTAAAATTCGAGTGTCTGCTCTTTGATTGTCCAGAAGGAATTACATGCCAGACAGAGATTAACTTTTCAGTTAAACTTACTTTACCTTTGGGCGATTCGATAATTCTACGGTTGAATTCATCCCCCAACACTGACCATTCCACAAGAAAGCCTCTTTCGATTGAGAAGATTGAAAGACATAAGCGCTGCATAACAATTATCTGGCAAGATGGGCGGCAAAGTGAATTTCACCACCTGTGGTTGCGTGACAATTGTACCTGCCCGCAATGTGGTGACCGCAGTGGTGGCCACCGCTACCTGGAACTCGGAAATATTGACCCGGAAATTACGCCCGACGAAGTTAGGCTAAGTGCGACTGGATCCCTTCAGATCCACTGGAAGGGTGACGGTCATATCACCACTTACTCACCCGCCTGGTTACGCGAAAATTGTTATTCGTGCGAGGCCATCGCTGAGCGACGAGGCCAATCGAAGCTGTGGTACTCGGCACTTAACGGCCATATCCCCGAATGGAATTACAACGAGGTTGTCGCCGATGAATCGATTCGTCTGCAAATGTTTCAGCGTATTGATGATTATGGTTTTGTTATCCTCAATGCGGTTCCGACACACCAGGACGAGATCGAACGGCTGGCGGCAGTGTTCGGATTTATTCGTCAGACCCATTATGGGCGAGTATTTGACCTGATTTCGACACTGCAACAGCGTATCCTGGCGCAAACCTCACATGCTATCCGTCCTCACAACGACGAGTTGTTTCGCAATCCAATTCCGGGTCTGTTCATGATGCATTGCCTGCAGGCCAGCGAATGCGGAGGCGGTGCGTCGATCCTGGTCGACGGATTCAACGCGGCTCACAAGTTGCGAACCCATAATAAGAATCTATTTGACCTGTTATGCGAGGTCCCTATACCGCATCGAAGATTTCTCTTAGACGACGTGGACGATGTAGCCCTGGCGGCGAACTGGCGTACCATCGAATTGAATCGACATGGTGATATCGAAGCGGTTCACATCAATGAACGAACCATGGCACCCCTGGATACGACGGCAGAACTGATCGAACCGGTTTACCGGGCGCTACGGGAAATGCTGTCACTGGTTTACGACGCAAAAGCCTTCGTGCAATATCGACTGGAGCCAGGGCAGGCCGTCGTCATGGATAATCATCGCGTTTTGCATGCCCGCACGACATTCAACGGTAATCGGCACATCCGGCAGTGCCACGTGGATCGGGACGAGTTTTTTAGCCGGCTGCGTGCGTTACGCCGTCGCAGGGATAACGAGGTTTAATCTCGATATTAAAACCTGCTGGAGATCCACGATCGTTAGGTGAGGCCAATAACGACAGATATTACTGGGTCGTAGCGTCTTCGCGGATCGTTTCGACGCAAGTCCAGCCCCAGGAACCCAGCTTTTCAATGAATTCGTTGGCTTTTGCGTCACAGTAGGAACCATCGTTTTGTGCATTCCAAAGAATCTGGTCTTCGACGCCTTCGGTCAATTTCTTGTAAACGACCTGGCAGGGGGCCGGCGACGGTCCCAATCTCTCTACGTGCACTTCCCGAACGTCGTTGCCAAAACGGCAGCTCCAGGAATCTGCATATGCACTCAGTGGCGTTAGCAATGTGATTAAAAGTAGCAGTTTATTTCGATCGAGAAGTGTCATCTCACATCCTCCAGTATAGATTCACTATTTTATGCGCCCGCTCTACCGCGGACAACGTTCAGGACAGGCTAATTTAACTTAGCTCATAATTGAGAAAATTTCATTAGAGAATAATATTCCGGGCGATTGTAATCTATTTCGGTTTCGAATATCGAGTCAGCTCGAAAATCAATGTGACTTACTGCGTTTTGCCATCCATGCCCGTGCCAGTTTTTGTGCTTCAGCTACCTGATTCGGGCTCATTATCCGGGTTAACTTTTCAAGCTGAATCCTGGCCTTGTGATGCCCTTGTGCCGAGGCAACATTCAACCACAAATGCGCCCGGCAATAATCCTGTAAAACGCCCGTGCCTTTGATATGCATTAAACCCAGGTAGTACTGGCTGACAGCACAACCCCCGCCGGCCAGCTTGACAAAGTCCTTGTATGCGCGGTGATAAGATCCCGCAATGAAGGACTCGAAGGCATGATTGAATCTTTTCCTGCTGCTGTCCTCGATGCCTGTCGCACCCATGACCTCGTACCAGTCGCCGGCAGTTGCGGAGGGTATCTGCAGTAATTGGCCCACTTCTTTGTCTACGCTGTGGTGATTGGCAGCCATCAGATTTCCGTATGTTGTAATAGATCAGTTTGCCGATGTGGGGAATGCGTATCTTCGCCGCGAATTTGAATACCTTCGGGAACATCGATCCCAAGCACCACCTGGCCCTGTTTGTTGTTGATAACAGTTACCCTGATAACTTCATCGATGATGACAGATTGATGATTTGTACAGCCTAGCACCAGCATAGTGCTCCTCGCTTCCGGAAACCCTCCGAGAGAATATATCGCTTATAGCCGCGGCAAGTATGTGACCGGCTTCTCGTTAATATCGAACTGCGTTATGAAAGCTACCAACCAATATGGAACAGTCTAATCACGGTTATCGGCCTGGTAGAGTTCCGGCCATTGCAGCTTCACCACGGGACTGTCTGCGGCGTAGGTATGGCAGGTGTTGAGAAACCCGTTCGAACCAGCTTTCGCTTTACCTTCACCGCGCTTCATTTTTGCACTGACGATAGTCTGGATCGCGGTCGTTGCGATCGGCCCAAGTAGTTCAGTCAAGTGGGTGCAGCCTTTGTTGCTCCCCATGGCCCGTTTCGATTTGTCGGTCCATCCCGGGGCAATCTTGAGACCAACCAGATTTTTGGCAAGGGTTATGACTGATTTACAGTAGTTGTAAGGTGATGCGTCGATCACGGCGTCGACCTCGAGCACTTCAAGTTCGAGATTAACGGTCAGGCGAATCGACATGTCATGCAAGGCCTCATCCGCCTCAATCCAGCCACCCCGATCCCTGTTTTTGAAACGATATGGCTTGGTGTCGACGATGCGTCCCTCGATGTCCCACAACTCATCCTCACGTTGATAGCCATGACAGGTAACGACACGGGTATGTGTCAATTTGCGTTTTGCAGGGCTGGTTAATGGCACGGCATTTCTCCAGACGTCGAATTTTACTGATTAAAAAACACCATGACATTATCATGCAGTATTAAATTGGGACACCCATCAATGCATAATTCTCACCATATTGTGAAAATGAGCGATCGCGGTAAAGGCATCCTGATGTCGCTGGGTGGCGTGTTCGTATTAAGTCCGGACAGTCTTTTGATTCGGTTGGCGGCACTGGATGATTTCACGCTGATATTCTACCGGGGGCTGTTTCCAGTATTTGCGATCAGCCTGATTCTCTGGATTTACTATCGCGACCGATTCGTGCCGGTGCTACTGGCGATCGGTTGGGCCGGCATCCTCAACGCTATCCTGTTTGCATCCGTAAACATCACCTTTATTACCGCAATTCAAAAAACCTCCGTTGCAAATACCCTGCTGTTTCTGTCCTCGGCGCCAATTTTTGCCGCGATCCTGTCACTCGTGGTATTGCACGAGAATCAGCGTCTTACGACCTGGCTGATTATCGCCTTGTCATTGCTCAGCATCTTTATTATCGGTTGGGGCAGCTATGGAAATGCCAGCCTGGTCGGTGATTTTTTTGCCCTGGGTTGTGCCGTTTTTACTGCCTGCAGTGCGGTCCTGGTGCGTTACCGGAAAGACATCGACCTGGTGCCTTCGGTCATCATTGGCAGCTTTTTCACGACCTGCTATGCATTCGCCCAGTCACCGGACCTGGCAATCTCCTCCATGCAACTGGTTTACCTGGGTATCATCGGCTTTATTCTTGTGCCTTTTGCTTTCATCGTTCTGACCATCGCGCCACGTTACGCCAATTCGGCAGAAGTCCAGCTGGTTTATCTGCTGGAAAGCATACTGGGCCCACTTTGGGTATGGTTGGTGATCAAGGAGACACCCTCGCTCAACACTATTGTTGGCGGCAGTATGCTGTTGATTTCGGTCGCATGGTTTGCGCACCACACCATCAGGGAAGAAACGCGGCTGGTGTAACGACGAATTTATTTCTGGCAGGCGACCAGATTCACCATTTCAAACGCGATTGTCGCGGCCGCGAGCGACGTTATCTCCGCATGATCATAAGCGGGAGCCACTTCAACCACGTCGGCAGCCACCAGGTTCAAGCCCTGCAGGCCGCGAATAATACCGACCAGTTCACGACTCGTAATACCGGCAATCTCGGGCGTTCCGGTACCCGGCGCGTGCGCGGGATCCAGTACATCGATATCAATTGACAGGTATAACGGCAGATCTCCAACCCGTTTCCTGATGCGTTTGACCACGTGCTCGACACCATGCGCCTCCAGTTCATCGCAATGCACGATCTTGAATCCAAGCTCCTTGTCTTTTGCGAGGTCATCGGGGCTGTATAGCGGACCACGAATCCCGACATGCATCGACGCATCATCGTTAAACAAACCTTCCTCGGCGGCGCGCCTGAAAGGGGTACCGTGCGTGTAGGGCGCGCCGAAATAGGTATCCCAGGTATCGAGGTGTGCATCAAAATGTACCAGTGCAACCTGGCCGGCCACCTTGTTTACCGAGCGCAGCAGGGGCACCGCGATGGTGTGATCTCCTCCCAGGCTTACGATAACAGGCGCTTTATCGTAAAGCGCATCGGCGGCGGCCTCGATTTGCGCGATCGCCTCGTCGATATTGTAGGGATTGCAGGCTACATCCCCGGCATCGGCAACCTGAATCGTCTTGAAGGGCTCAGTATCATAGGCCGGATGGAAATTGGTACGTAAATGGCGTGACGCCTGCCGAATGGCCTGGGGGCCAAACCGGGCTCCCGGTCGATAGCTGGTACCCGAGTCGAACGGGACACCGAGTATCGCAACATCGCAATAGGGAACGTCGCGCAGCTCCGGCAACCGGCAAAAAGTCGATGGGCCCGCGTAGCGAGGGACAACGGTTCCGCTAACGGGTTCTATCGGGGGTAATTTCGCCATCTATTTTCCGGCCTGGATCAGCGGATTTGTTATATCACTGATATCTGGCACAATCAATCAGACTCAAACCAAAGGTTAACCGGGTGGCGATCAGAAGCATTTTAAAAATGGGGGACCCGCATCTGCTAGAAGTATCGGCGGAGCTCGATCCAATAGACCCTGCAATCCTGGAACCGCTATTGCAGGATATGTGGGAGACAATGTCCGATGCAAACGGAGCGGGGCTAGCAGCACCTCAAATCGGGGTTATGCAACGTATCGTGATTTTCGGGTACCAGACCAATCCTCGTTACCCTGACGCTCCACCAATCCCGGAGACTGTACTGATAAATCCGGTCATCACACCAATTGGCGAAGTTCAGGAGGAAGGCTGGGAAGGGTGCCTCAGTGTGCCTGGAATGCGCGGTATCGTGCCGCGTTATCGTGACATTCGATACCAGGGCTACGATCAATATGGCAGCAGGATCGATCGGGAGGCATCAGGCTTTCATGCGCGCGTGGTACAACACGAATGCGATCATCTCGATGGCATACTTTATCCATTTCGAATCACGGATCTGCGCCACTTTGGATATATCGACACCTTGACGGAAAAAGGTCTATTGGAGCTTCAACCCTGCGACGATGAGCCCTGAAATCGATACGCCTGGTAATAATCGCTTTGCGTTACTCGCCAGCGGGGCCAATTTTTCCTGTGAAGTGCTGCAAGCGTTGCAACGGCTGCATCATCCACCGGGTTTACTGGTACTGCCGGAGTATCCCCCCGCTCATCCGGTATCTAAGCCCGTAAACGACCTGATCGCAGCTAGCCCCAACCGCCGAATCCTGGCGTTGGGGGAGGGTATCGAAACCGCCTACGCTCCCGTCGGTAAACAGGCGGAATTAAGCAGGTTAATCCGGCAAGGTACTTTCGATTTTTTACTGGTAGCCTGCTGGACTTACCTGATCGGTGACGCTTTGATCAAGAGTCCCCGCAAGGCCGCTCTCAACCTGCACCCGTCGTTGTTGCCTGAATTTCGCGGCCCGAATCCCATCGAGCAACAACTTGCCCAGCAAACCCACAGATTCGGGGTAACCCTGCATCTGCTTAACGAAACTTTCGACCAGGGAGATATTGTTGCCCAGGCGGAACTGACCGATATCGGCAGGAGTCCGGATTCCTTGCACCTCGAACATCGATGCGCGTTACTCGGTGCCGAATTATTTATCGACGCCATGAAAGAGCACCAACGGGGATGGAATCCGGTGCCGCAACGGGCTTAAGTATTCGCAGCAGACCTGGATCATAATCTCATGCCGGTTCGATATAATGGCCTCTGAGGGTCACGAAGATCATTGCAGGTTGAATTACCGGGTACTTTTCAACCTGACTTTTCATATACTTTCGACTGCGATCGCCGGGCGCTTTCCGTTGGCATAAAAAATACTCAATATTATTATTAATCAATAACTTATGGAAACTATTTATAAACTACTCGAATTAACTACTGACAGGTATTAGCCGATGAATATGGACCTTAATTTACCTCTTCTGTCGAGAGCATCACCGTGACGAGTGCTTCGCTCGACGCCCAGATTGCCATCGATCGTAAGCACATCTGGCATCCCTATAGCGCCATGCAGAGCGAGTTACCCATGTTTCATGTCGCGTCAGCCGAGGGTGTATACCTGCATCTATCAAGCGGTAAAAAACTCATTGATGGAATGTCTTCCTGGTGGTGTGCCATCCATGGCTACAATCATCCCCGACTGAACCAGGCGCTGGAACAGCAGTTGCGGCAAATGGCGCACGTGATGTTTGGCGGCCTGACCCACGAACCTGCGATTAGACTGGTTGATAAGCTGGTGCGGCTTACGCCGCAGGCTTTGCAATCAGTCTTCCTTTCTGATTCAGGATCGGTTGCAGTAGAAGTCGCACTTAAAATGGCGATCCAGTACTGGAACGCGAAGGGTGAAACCGGTAAACAACGCTTTGCGACTTTACGCAACGGCTACCACGGTGACACGATGGGCGCAATGTCGGTTTGTGATCCCGTAACCGGTATGCACAGTCTGTTTAACACGGTGCTGGCACCGCAATTCTTTGTCGATCGCCCAAACTCCAGATATGGCAGCACCTGTAATGAGAGCGATGCACGGGCGCTCGAAAATGTGTTGCAAAAAAATCATGCACAGATTGCCGCGCTGATTCTGGAACCCATCGTACAGGGAGCCGGGGGCATGTATTTCTACTCCGCGGAATACCTGCAGCGTGCACGCGAGCTTTGTGATCACTACCGGGTACTGCTGATCGCAGACGAAATCGCAACCGGGTTCGGGCGCACCGGAAAACTGTTTGCCTGCGAACACGCCGCGATTACACCCGACATCATGTGTATCGGGAAGGCCCTGACCGGGGGCTACATGAGCCTCGCTGCAACACTGACCACGACCGAAATCAGTCACGTAATTGACAACGGAGATCCCGGCGTGTTTATGCACGGGCCGACCTTCATGGCCAACCCGTTGGCATGCGCGGTTGCCGACACAAGTATCGAGTTGCTGCTGGAGTTTGACTGGCAAGCGCGTATTGCTCAGATCGAATCAAAATTGGCGACACTGCTCGCACCTTGCCAGGACCTGACCCAGGTAGCCGAGGTTCGGTGCCTGGGCGCAATAGCTGTCATTGAGATGAAACAGCCCGTGGATATGGCTGCAATGGTACCCCGTTTCGTCGAGGCCGGTATCTGGGTGCGACCTTTCGGCAAGCTGGTATACCTGATGCCGTCTTACATCATTTCGGATGATGAACTACAAGAACTCTGCGAATCGTTGGTCAGTATTGTTGCAGAACAGGCCGGTTAAGGTATTGATAAACTGGTCGATACAGTCAAAGCGGAGGTAGCAATGAAGAATTCCCTGTTCCTGACCCTGTTGTTAACGAGTTTGCTGTTGTCCGGTTGCGCCGAACCACCACTGGTGATCGGACAACCTGTTGCGGGCACCCACAGCCAGCAAGTCACTATTTACTATATCGATCGACCCGACTGTAATTTCGAGACGCTGGCTCATATTCGCGTAACCGGCGGTTACTTTTCACTCAAATCGATGCTTGCAAAAATGCAAAAACAGGCTGCCGGAGTCGGCGCCGATGGATTGTACGTGCTGCAAACACAGCAGCTGGGTGTGAAGGAGTACCTGGGAACTGCAAAGGCTATCCGTTGCCTGCCTGCCTAGCAGCCAGATTTATCTAGCTTTCTTCTTCATCGTCGTCCTGTTGTTCGCCCTCCTGGGCTTCGTCTTGCAGAACCTTGTCTTTTTCCTCGGGGGTTAGCACTACTGTATCTTCGTTGCCCATCGTAATCTCCTCGGCAGGATAGGATATGGCCTGGTAAGCCGTTAAATATTAGCAAATTATAGTTCAGTTCAAGCGTTTTTGTAGTACTGCATGGTATAAACTCGAGACGGGAGTATCTTCCGCCCCAGACGCATAAATACACAACCCAAGTGTTACAATCAGGCTAATTTCAGGTATTAGTAACACCACATGAGCAAAAAGAAAATCAAGGTCACCGATAGCATGGGCTCGGTAGAGATTCCCGCCGACGCGCTCTACCGGGCCCAAACCCAACGCGCCCTGAACAATTTCAGGATTAGCAGCCTGAAGTTGCCGCCATCGATGACACGGGCCCTGGCGCTGCTCAAGAAAGCCTGTGCCGAAACCAACCTCGACCTGGAAAAGATCGGTCAGCCGCTCGCCGAGGCGATTAAACAGGCTGCGGACCTGGTTATCTCCGGTCAACACGATGATCAGTTTTCGGTCGACGTTTTTCAGACCGGCTCCGGAACCAGTAGCAATATGAACGTGAACGAGGTTATTGCAACACTCGCCTCGACCCGGGCCTTGAAGGTACATCCAAATGACCATGTCAATATGGGACAGAGTTCCAATGACGTATTTCCATCGGCGATTCATGTTGCCGCTGCCATACAAATCCATGAACAACTGCTGCCATCTATACAAATGCTCGAAACCGCGCTCAACGAACGCCTGCAGCAGCACCAGAAAACAATCAAGACCGGGCGCACCCACCTGATGGACGCGATGCCGATAACCGTGGCACAGGAAATTTCAGGCTGGGCATCGCAGATAAAGAATGACCGCTACCGCATTCAAACCGCGCTGGGCAGGCTACAGCAGCTTGCAATCGGCGGAACGGCGGTCGGCACAGGAATTAATACGACCGCTGATTTCGGTCAACGCGTGTGCGCAAAACTCCACGCGAGTACCGGTATTCGATTCATCCAAATGGAGAACCTCTTCGAGGGCCTGAGCGCCCAGAACACGACGTTGGAAGTCAGCGGTCAACTGCGCGTACTGGCGACTTCACTGACCAAGATCTGCAATGACTTGCGCTGGATGAACTCCGGCCCATTAACCGGACTGGGAGAAATCCAGTTGCAGCCTTTGCAACCGGGCAGTTCAATTATGCCGGCCAAGGTCAATCCGGTGATTCCCGAAGCCGTGCTAATGGCGGCTGCTCATATCATCGGCAACGACTGCACCATTGCACTGGCAGCACAGTCCGGAAATTTCCAACTGAATGTCATGCTGCCGGTGATCGCTTACAACCTGCTGCAAAGTATCGAGATCCTCGGCAACGCGATGCAACACCTGTCAAAAGCGATTGAAACCATGTCGATTAATGATGAAATCATGGCGCAAAACCTGTCTTTCAACCCGATTCTGGTAACCGCTTTAAACCCGATTATCGGATATCAGAAATCGGCCGAGATCGCAAAAGCCGCGCTTGACCAGAATCGACCTATACTTGAAGTAGCCATAGAAATGACCGATATCGACGAAGCCAGCCTGAGACAATTACTCGATCCGGCAAACCTGGTTAAAAATCACCAGGAAGACACCGATTGAATTGCTTGCTTAATTGATATTTTACTTTTAAAATTTCATCTAAATAAATGAATTTTAAGGATTTATGATGCCAATGGCATTTGTAAATATCGGAATTGTCAGCAGGGCCGCAAGCGTTGGAATATTCTTTTTTCTGATTGCTGTTGTGATCAGTCCCCAACTGCATGCGAGCGCCAGTATCGAGCAGCAGCGAAAGCTGTTTCGCGAGGCTTCGGCTGCGCTGGAACGCAATCAAATTAATCGGTTCAACCGGCTGCTGAAACAACTGGGTGAGTACCCGGCTGCACCTTACCTGAAATACGATGCTTTCAGGCGCAATGCAAGTCGCATAAAACCAGCGCAAGCCGAGAAATTTTTCCAGCACTACAGCGAATTCCCGTTTGTTTACCACGCGCGTGCAAAATGGCTTAACGTGCTTGCTAAAAGACGGGATTGGGATAACTACCTGAATTTTTTTGACAACCGGGAAAATACCGAGCTGCGATGTCTCGCGTTCCAGGCGCGACTTGACCTCGGTCAGCTTGATGGACTCCTCGATGAAATTTCCGAGGTCTGGTTGCGTGGTTATTCGCAGCCCTCGCAATGCGACCCGGCATTTGCCTACTTTCTCAAAAACCATGATCAGGTAGAGCAGATGGTCTGGTTACGTATCGAAAAGGCATTCAAGGCTCGCCGACCAAAGCTGGCGCAATACCTCAGTAAACAACTGGACCAGCAGGGCAGGGCCACGGTCGAAACCTGGTATCGGGCCCATCGACGTCCGGAACAATCTCTTAAAAAACTGGCCGATGCTGAAGACACGGACCGCAACCGGAGCATTATCACTCATGCGATTGACCGTCTCGCGCGTAAAGATAGCCTTAAGGCACTCGAACTCTGGAACCTGATTCGCGATGATTTTGCATTTGACGAGGAGCAAAGGAATCAAAGCCAGTTGAGAATTGCGCTATCCGCGGCTTACCAGCATGAGCCAGAAGCACGCATATTGCTTTCCGGGCTCGATCCCAAGACCATGAATGAACAGGCTTATCTCTGGCTGGCGCGTATCCAGTTACGCAATCGTGACTGGTCGGGTTTACTCGACACGATCAACCGGATGCCAGCGCATTTACAGCTCGAAAACGAATGGCAATACTGGTTGTCTCGCTCGATGGAGGCTGAGGGTCAACTCGTGCAATCACTCTCTCTGCTCGAGCAATTATCGGACAAGAGCAGTTACTACGGTTTCCTGGCCGCCGACAAGCTGAAGCGCGAATACCGCATTGAGCAGGAAAATGCCGCTAACGCCGAGATTGACGAGGATGAGATGCTGGCAGTGAATCCACACATGTTGCGCGCGCGGGAGCTTTTTTATCTTGATCGCCTCGTTGATGCCAAGCGCGAGTGGTTTCAGGCGTTGCGCTACCTCGACCAGGATCAGATAAAACAGGCGGCTACCCTGGCCTCGAGATGGCAGTGGCACGACAGCGCGATTCGTACGGTTGCCAAAACCCCGCACCGTAATGACTTCAGCCTGCGATTCCCGACGCCTTACAAACAGCAGGTGTTTGAACATGCACAGGCCCGCGATCTTGATCCATCCCTAATTTACGGCGTCATGCGCCGTGAAAGCCTGTTTGATCCGTTGGCCAGGTCGAGGGTCGGTGCGCTGGGATTGATGCAGCTAATGCCGAGCACCGCACGCCGGGTTGCCCGGTCTCTCGGGATGAAACGTCCACGCAAATCGGACATCTTGCATGTCGAAAATAATATCCGCCTCGGTACTCACTACCTCAGAACGGTCATGAATCGATTTGATAATAATGTCGCTCTGGCCGCGGCAGCATACAATGCGGGACCAAAAAACGTGAAACGTTGGCTGCCGAGGAATTCGGTCATGTCAGCGGATTTATGGATCGAAACGGTTCCATTCAAGGAAACCCGGAATTACGTACAGGCGGTGTTGGCCTACTCGACGGTGTTCGATAAATCCCTGGGTAAAAACACCTTGATGTCCAGTCGCATGAATGATATCAAAACCGAGTATTAATCCAGATACTCGACTCGATGACGATATACGGCGATACCTATTCCGGAAATTGCTACAAACTAAAACTTATCTGCGCACTGCTCGCGATCGAGCATGAATGGATTTCTGTGGACATCCTGAAAGGTGAAACTCGCACCGAATATTTTCTTGCCCTGAATCCCAGTGGCCAGATTCCGGTCTGCATCACCTCGACCGGAGACGTTTTAACGGAATCCAACGCGATACTTTATTATCTCGCGCGTGATAGCCACTACTGGCCGCAGGACAGGCTTGCACAAACACGCGTCCTCGAGTGGCAGTTTTTCGAACAATACAGTCACGAACCGACGATCGCAGTTGCCCGGTTTATCAAGTTTTACCAGGACATGCCGGAAAATAGAAAAGCAGAATACCAGGCCAAGCTGAAGGCAGGCTATCGTGCGCTCGATATCATGGAAAAACGGCTTGAAAAGAACGACTACCTGGTCGGCGATAATTGCAGTACTGCCGACATCTCGTTATTTGCCTATACCCACGTGGCTCCGGAGGGTGGATTTGAGCTATCGAAATTTCCCGCTATCACAGCCTGGATCGGGCGAATCGAGGGACTCGACGGCTTTGTTTCGATGAGTGGCTGACCTAAGTCAATTGTATTAAAAAATCACTGTGTTTATACTTCCGCGCTATTGGTAAAACGTGTTTTTATCCACCCAACCCGGAATAAATCTAAGCCGTGAGAAATTTCAAACAACAACTCGATAAAATCAAGAACGAACCCGGATTCATCGCAGCGCTGGACCAAAGCGGCGGCAGTACGCCGAAGGCTCTGGCAAATTACGGTGTCGGGGCCGATGCCTACAACAATGACGATGAAATGTTTGCCGTTGTCCACCAAATGCGCAGCAGAATCATAACCAGCCCTGCATTTAACGGGGACCGGATCATGGGAGCCATCCTCTTCGAGAATACCATGGACCGCGAAATTGAGGGACAGGCAACGGCCGATTACCTGTGGAACGTGAAGCGGGTGGTGCCGTTTCTCAAGGTCGACAAGGGACTGGCTGACGAGCAGGACGGTGCCCAGATCATGAAGCCAATGCCAGCGTTGGACGAGTTACTGGATAAGGCGACACAGAAGAATATATTCGGCACCAAGATGCGCTCGGTTATAAAAACCGATAATGCGACCGGTGCAAACGCGGTGGTAGAACAACAATTCGAAATAGGGCGCCAGATACTCGCCGCCGGATTAGTACCCATTATCGAGCCGGAAATTGATATAAACAGCCCGCAGAAAAGAGAGGCCGAGGATTTGCTTAAGACGGCCCTGCTAAAACAGCTTGACCAGCTCGAGGTCGATCAGCAGGTGATGCTCAAGTTGACGTTGCCAGAACAGGATAATTTTTATGCAACCTGCATCGATCATCCGAACGTGCTGAAGGTTGTCGCGCTCTCCGGCGGCTATTCCCGCGAAGAAGCAAATCAGCGCCTTGCCAGGCAAAACGGAATGGTAGCGAGCTTTTCACGCGCGCTCAGCGAAGGTTTAAGCGCACAGCAAAGTGACGGCGAGTTTAATAGTGTTCTGGATGCTTCGATTGAAAGCATATTCCAGGCATCCAATACCTGATCCTAGACCAGAGAAGATAACCAGAGATGAAAATAAAACTATCGATCATTGCCGCGACAATTCTACTCAGTGCCTGTTCCTCGCTGAAGCTGACAACAGGGGGGCAGAAAGTACGCGTCCTCGATCCGGCTGAAGTTGGAAGCTGCCGTGAAATGGGCCGAACAAATAATTCGGTAACCGCGAAAGTTATTGTAGAGAGGAAGGAAGAGGCGGTCGCAAAAGAGTTACGCATACTCGCTCGCAATAGCGCGGCTCGCATGGGTGGTGACACGATTGTGCCGCTGACAGTCATCGAGGCGGGCCAGCAGACTTTCATGGTTTACAAGTGCGTCAATCCTGACGGTTAGCGACCACACTTACTAATCCCAGATTTTTTATCCTTAGCTGGAACGGAAGCGGGGGACGCTGTCTCCCGGCTTCATTGATTCTGCACCATGACGCGTGTCGCCAGAGTATGCGATATTTCAGCATGCGTCTTGGTAACCTCATCGCCCGGGGTAAAATAAATCAATTCGTCACACATGGCTTCAAACCGCTGCTGGCTGGGCCCCTTGACTGGTTGATCCGAGGTTACCCCGTAGATAAATTTGCCACGCGCCCGGGCAAAGCCGCATTCGAAACCCGTCCAGGCCTCGGCCTCGACACCCTCCAGGATCACAATCACGATATCCGCCCGGTCGAGTTCGTTCTCGTAACAGGCCTGTATTTCCCGCTGCGACATATTCTCGATATCAATATCCAGATCGTGTTGGGGAATTAATACCTCCATGTAAGGATTATCCTCGGTGATCATATCGCGCAACTCGAGGTTCCATACCCGGGCCGCCTGTGAGCTGTTGTAGGCGGCAAGATACGCCCTGACGCCATGATGGATACCCATATTGACGTTGTGTGTAATCGATTCGGGCTCGAGATTGGTTTCCTTTTCTGCGGCAATCTGCAATGCATCCCTGAGCTCGATTTCACCGGTCATCAACGCGTGGCTGACGATTGCACCATTGATATTCGGCAGGTAGCGGTGTTTCGCGATATCGTCGAGTGTTCTAACGGTACCACTGGCATAAACCGGGATCGAAACATCGTGGCTGAGTTGTTCCGTCAATGCCAGAACCTCGTCAAACTCGGAATCTAGCCGCTCGGTGCCCTTGTGGATAACCCCGGCGATCCCGGTCATCTGCAGATCACGTATCAAATCCTGCGGTTGGAATGCAGTTTGCGTCTTCCAGCCGTCGATCATGACGTAACCACCACGCGTGGCCAGGTGCACGATGATTCCACCTGGATGACGACTCGCTGCCTCAACTACCAGCGGGGAGTCGGTAATCGCGATGGTCCCGAGAACAACGCGAGCTGCGCCCGCTTCGAACCAATCATTGATCTGGGCCAGGGTTCTAATGCCGCCCGCGATCTGGATCGGAATGTCGGTTTCGTTCAGCAGCTCTTTGATCAGCTTGTAGTTGTTTTCAGGTTTCGATCTGGCGGCGTCGATATCGACTATTTGCAGCATCTGGGCGCCCTCAGCGACAAACTTCTGAACCGCCTGGCGCGGCGAGATATCGTGGACGATGTCGTCACCCTCGATAGCAGCACGGGTGATTACCTTTCCATCCTGAATCTGAATCTCTGGTATTATTATCATTGCGATACTTCCCGGGATACGATGCCGCGCATTATATCAAATAGTATTGCGGCAGGGATGAACATTTCATTGCATTTATTCACATTGGATCAAATAGATGTCGTTACGAAAACCGCTAAAAGTACTATTCGTTTGCATGGGCAATATCTGCCGTTCGCCAACCGCGCACGGCGTGTTCCAGTCCAGAGTCGATGCCGAGGGGCTGGGTAAATCGATCCTGGTGGATTCAGCTGGCACCCACAGTTATCACATCGGCAGTCCCCCGGACCTGCGGTCACAGGCAGTTGCGAAGGCGCGAGGCATAGACCTCGGTGGCCTCAGCGCTCGCCGATTCAGGGCAGAGGATTTTGTCGAGTTCGATTACCTGGTTGGCATGGACCATTCAAACCTGGCCGACATGCTCGCGGTCAAACCCGAAACCGCAACCGCACAGGTGGACCTGATGCTGGCCTATTCGGATAAGTTTGAGCAACAGGAAATCCCCGATCCTTATTTCGGCAACGATGGGTTTGACCTGGTATTCGACATGATCGACGATGCTGCCTTTGGACTGCTGCGCGAAATTCGGTCGCAGCATAAATTCTAGCTGCGTGCCAGGAAACGCCTGGCAGCTGCGAGATATTTTCTGCGCCACCAGAATAATCGCCACTTACTGCCCCCCAGCTGATGCCACAGTACTGCCGCGCGTATCCCGGCCAGCAACAAGGCTCTGATTTTTGCGGCGTTGTCGCTATTGCGCAGGTAATTTTGTTCACCCCTGACGATGATGCGCGGACTCAGCGGACTGATGCGTTCCTGGTACAGGCCGTCGATCTTGTTGATCATACTGCTACGGCTCATATCGAACTCGCTGGCATCGTTTTCAATTTTCCGTAATCCCTGCAGTAGCGCATTCGATAAATCGCGGTCGCGTAACACCTGGCTCGCAATTTTCAGAATCGATAACAGGTAGTACGCGATATTTCGGCCGGGCGATCGATTCTCTCCTCCGAGGTAGTCGCCAAGCGCTACAAAACCACGAGATAGATGGGAAATTTCGCCCAGGGCCTGCTCCGGGGTGTCAGCATCAATGGTAAACAGGCTGGATAAACAACACTCGAATGCATCCGTATCACAGTTCCCGTGCAGCGCCAGTTCGTCTACGAGGACCGCGGCCTGGAACATTCCAGCCAGCGCCAGTGTTTGATCCGCGAACCGCGTCACGAGTTGTAGGCCACCTCGATGGTGCCACCCCCGAGGCACTGCTCATCGTGATACAGTACCAGCGCCTGGCCTGGTGTCACGGCGCGCTGGGGTTGCGCAAACTCGATGATTGCCCTGTTTCCTTCACCCGGGATCAGGCGACACGGAGTGTCCTGTTGTCGATACCTGATCTTGGCACTGTAATCACCGGCAGGCACACTCGAGGCTTCCGAGATCCAGTGTAAATCGGTAACGCGACAATGCGAGTGATAAAGAGCAGGATTTTCCACTCCCTGCACCGCGACCAGCTGATTTTTATCCAACACTTTATCGACCACATACCATGGTTCCTCGCTGCCCGCCTGGATGCCACCAATACCAAGGCCCTGGCGTTGTCCAATGGTGTAGTACATCAGGCCGCTGTGCTCACCGATTGTGCGGCCATCCGCGGTTACTACTGCACCCGGTTGCGCCGGTATAAATCGCTGTAAAAAATCCCTGAACTTGCGCTCGCCAATGAAACAGATACCGGTACTATCTTTTTTTGCGTGCACGACAAACTGTTGCTGTTTCGCAATTGCGCGCACTTCTGTCTTGTCCAGTTCACCAACGGGAAATAGCGCATGTGCCAGCTGATGCTGATTGAGGGCGTAAAGAAAATAGGACTGATCCTTGTTGGGATCGAGACCACGCAGCAATTCGAAGCGGCCTTCATGCTGGCGCGTACGCACGTAATGCCCGGTTGCGATACGTCGTGCACCCAGGGTCCTGGCATGATCCAGGAAAGCCTTAAACTTGATTTCCCGGTTGCACATGATGTCTGGATTCGGGGTGCGACCAACCCGATACTCATCCAGAAAATGTTCAAACACATTATCCCAGTATTCGCCCGAGAAATTAACCGTATGTAACGGGATACCGAGCTGATCACAGACCTGCTGTGCATCCGCCAGATCAACAGTCGCCGAGCAATATTCCTCGGTGTCGTCTTCTTCCCAGTTTTTCATGAATAGACCTTCAACCTGGTAACCCTCACGGATTAGCAGGTGCGCTGCAACCGAGGAATCGACGCCACCGGACATGCCGACAATTATTTTTTCTGTTGTGCTGCCCATGCCAGAGTTCAGTTGGAGGCCAATTCCGGATTTAACGCGCTTGGAAAATCCCGTTTTCGTTTCCAGTCGTCGAGTGGTTGGATATAGGGTAACTCGCCGTTGTCGCGATACCACGAATCAACCGCGAACTTCGCGTGACTGTCAATTTCCGATATGGCCGCGGTCCAGTGGGCTATAAACCAGACGATACGGCGATACTTGCGGTCAACGCGATGCCACTTCAACAACTCGAGTTCCTCGAGCGCTAACAGATATTGCAGGGTATTGGTTGATTCATCGATACAGTCCATCTGCCCAAAAATATCGGATCCGGGCCAATTTCCAGCCCTGTCCAGGTGGGTGCCGGATAATTCACCGCTAATGCGTTCCATAATTGCGACGGCACGTCGGATCGCTTGTTTTTCCGAGTAGCTATCAACAATGCCTTGCGCAAAGATTGCTCTGATCTGCTTCCAGTGAGACTCGCTATAGTGTAATACCCGGGTCGTCTTGCAACCGAAATCGTAGCACTGCACAAAGTAGGGCGCGGCCACAGCAGGCGACGTAACGACCAGTAGCAGCAAAACTCGAATCACCAGCATGACTAGGCAAACACCCGACTAATAACATCCAGAGGATAACCCGGTCCATTCCGAAAATCATCGATGCACTGCATTACCATTGGGCTGCGGTGCTGTGCGCGGCAGGATAAAACCTCTTCGTAGCTCAACCATTCCGCGGCAATGATATCCCGGTCGAGTTCTCCTTCGACCCGATCGCCCACATCGCCTCGAAATAAAAAGCGGAGATAGGTTTTATCTGCTTGCGGATCCGGGCGATACCGGTAAATGCCCTGCAAGGAGCGTGGCTTGAACGGGTAACAGGTTTCTTCCATGGTTTCTCGGATCACGGCTTCGATCAGGGTTTCACCGGGATCAAGATGACCGGCAGGCTGATTATAGACGATCCGACCAGCGGCATTTTCCCTGACCAACAGGTACTTGCCATCGAGTTCACAAATCGCCGCGACGGTGGCGTGAGGCTTCCAGTCAGTTTCAACCAATTTGGGTATTTCTCCACCAATAAGCAAGGCCCTGGGCGTTGAGCCTGATATCGGTTTTGAGCACACGCGCCACCTCGCTGCCCGTGGCGTCACCCCCCAGTCCGTTCACGATCATGTCGCCAAGCTCAATTTCGAAGGTCTTGTCATCTTGCGGTTCTGTCGGATTGTCCCTTTTACAGAGATCAACATAAGCATCAATCCAGCGCTTAAAACTGTCAACCTGCGCCGCGGGGTTTTCGAATTCTCCGTAATGGGTCAGGTACAGTGTATCCGGTTGGTAACTCATAATACGCGCTACGGATTCGTGTAATGCCTGCGGGTCGAACTGGGTCGGTGGCGTGGTAGGGACCAACCCCCGCTCGAGTGGTTTCATTGCGTCATAGCTGATTCCGAAAGTATCTCCACTGAAAACCCCGCTGCTGACCTGATCATATATACAAAAGTGATGGCGCGCATGACCCGGGGTGTCAAAAAATACGAGTTCGCGCTCTCCGAGTTTATATCGTGCCTGGTCCTCGGCGACGATAATGCGGTTTTCAGCAATCGGTTCGATAGTGCCATACAGCTGCCTGAATCTTTCCTCACCGTAGACAGCGATCGTTCCTGATATCAGTTTTTGCGGGTCGATCATATGAAACGCACCCCGCGGATGAATGATCAGCCTGGCCGCGTCGAATTGCCGCATCATCTCACCGGCACCACCGGCGTGATCCAGGTGCACGTGGGTGGGGATTACATATTTAACCTGTGATTTTGCAATTCCCAGTTCCGCCAGGGTTGCCAGCACGTTGCTGACCGAGTGATAGGTTCCGGTTTCAATAATTGCAACCTCGTCACCCTCACGGAGCAGATAAATCGAGGCTACCCGGGGTTGAACATAGAGAGCATCGATACAACAAATACCATGCTTTAACGCAGCATACTCAGCCATCAATCAGCCAGATTTGCAGTGCTCTGCCATGAACAACCAGGTTTCGATAACGGAATCCGGGTTGAGCGAAATGCTGGTGATTCCCTGTTCCAGCAGCCATTCCGCAAGATCGGGATGATCCGATGGGCCTTGTCCACAGATGCCGACATACTTACCCTCGGACTTACAGGCCTCAATTGCCTGCTGCAATAGTTTCATGACCGCAGGATCGCGTTCGTCGAAACCGGAGGCCACCAGGCCCGAATCCCGGTCGAGACCCAGGGTCAGCTGCGTTAGGTCATTCGATCCGATCGAAAACCCATCGAAGTATTCCAGGAACTCCCTGGCAAGGATCACGTTGGATGGAATCTCGCACATCATGATGACCTTGAAGTCATCGACGCCGCGCTCCAATCCGTTAGTACGCAATAACTCATGCACCGACCTCGCTTCGTTGAGAGTGCGCACGAACGGAATCATGATTTCCAGGTTTTTCAGATTCATGTCGTTACGGACGCGTTTGATCGCGTCACACTCGAGCTCGAAGCTCGACCTGAAATCGTCGCTGACATAACGCGAGGCACCACGAAATCCCAGCATCGGGTTTTCTTCGTGCGGCTCGAAAATTTCACCGCCGAGCAGGTGGGCGTATTCATTCGATTTGAAATCCGACGTGCGCACAATGACGCGCTCGGGTGCGAATGCGGCCGCGAGCGTCGCGATGCCTTCACTTAACTTGTCGACGTAGTAATCTACAGGACTGTTATACCCACCAATTCGCTCCCGGATGGCCTGTTGCAGCTCTTTGTCCATGTGATCAAATTCGAGTAACGCGCGCGGATGAATACCGATACTGTTGCTGATAATAAACTCGAGACGAGCCAGACCGATTCCCGCGTGGGGCAATCTGGAAAAACTGAAAGCACGTTCAGGATTACCCACATTCATCGAAACTTTGACCGGGATATCCGGCATTTTCGATAACTCGTGCTGCTGATAGTCAAACTCGAGCAAGCCCGAGTAAGCGTAGCCAGTATCACCCTCCGCACAGGTGATGGTTACTTCGCTTTGATGCATAATATCCTCGGTACAGGTAGCAGTACCCACCAGCGCGGGTATGCCCAGCTCGCGCGCAATTATGGCCGCATGACAGGTGCGCCCGCCTCGATTAGTGACGATCGCGGCAGCCTTTTTCATGATCGGTTCCCAATCGGGATCCGTCATATCGGTGACCAGAACATCGCCAGCTTCAATCTGGTCCATCTGCGACAGGTCGTTTATTACTTTTGCCTTGCCCTGGCCAATGCGGTTGCCAACCGCGCGCCCGCTGACCAGTACCTCCGATGTCTGCTTGAGCTGGTAACGTTCAATAATCTGACTCGCCCGGGATTGAACGGTTTCCGGTCGCGCCTGGACGATATAAAGTTTGCCGTTCTCACCGTCCTTGGCCCATTCAATATCCATCGGCCGGCCATAGTGCGATTCTATAGTGACGGCCATTTTTGCAAGCGCGGTAATCTCGTCGTCATTAATCGAAAACCGGCAGCGCTCTGCCTTTTCTACATCAACTGTCTGAATGGCTTCTTGCGGCGACTCGTCGCTGGCATAGATCATCTTGATCAACTTACTACCGAGCGTTTTCTGCAGAATACTGCGCCTGGCACTATCCAGTGTTTTTTTATAAACGTAGAATTCATCCGGATTGACCGCGCCCTGCACCACGGTCTCACCCAGGCCGTAGCTGCTGGTGATAAATACCACGTCCTCGAAACCTGATTCCGTATCGATGCTGAACATAACTCCGCTGGCGGCCAGGTCACTGCGCACCATGCGCTGTATACCAGCCGACAGCGAGACCTCGGCATGTTCAAACCCCTGATGCACCCGGTAAGAAATTGCCCGATCATTAAAAAGGGAAGCAAACACCAGCTTGATCGCGTGCAGCACGTTGTCGATACCGCAGATATTCAAATAGGTTTCCTGCTGTCCGGCGAAAGAGGCATCGGGTAAATCTTCCGCGGTTGCCGAAGAACGTACCGCCACGGTTGCGTCTTTACCATTGATAGCCATGCCCTGGTAAGCCTGGGTAATCTCCTGCTGTAAATGAACGGGCAGGGAGGCATCGATGATCCAGCCTCTTATTTCCAGGCCGACCGCGGCAAGCTGCTTGACGTCATCGCTATCGAGCTGATCAAGCCTGGCATGTATTTTTTCACGAATATCGGCCTCGTCCAGGAAATCATTAAAGGCCCCTGCAGTAGTCGCGAAACCGCCCGGAACCTCGATTCCGAGGTTGCCCAGGTTGCTTATCATTTCCCCCAGCGAAGCGTTTTTCCCTCCGACTCGAGGGACATCATTCATGCCCAACTCATCCAGTGGCACAATATTTTCAGACATATGGATACTCTATTAGTAAGACGATCGAGTTACTTGTTGAGGCCCAAGTATACTAGTATATCGAGTTGAAACCGAAGCCAATTGAGAGATCTTGCGGTAATATGCAATCGTCGACACGCCAGGTATTTTTTCTTTCCAATGGTACTGCCATAACGGCTGAAACGCTGGGTCTGAGCCTGCTCGCTCAATTTCCCGACCACAAGTTTCAGACTCGCACCATTCCGTTTATCGATACCCTCGAAAAAGCGCATGCCGTGGCGGAGGAGGTCAACTGTAGTATTAACGAGGCAAACCAGTTGCCGATCGTGATCTGTACGATGGGGGACGACGACCTGATGAAGATCATCAACCAGACCAAGGCCCTGGTGATCGACCCCTTCGGCGACATCTTGCCGCGGTTTGAAAAAGTACTTGCAGCACAGCATCACCAACCCGATCAATCGCATCGGACGGTGAATCCATCACTCTACGAATCTCGTATCGACGCCATTGATTACGCCATGCAGCACGACGACGGTGGCAGGACCCATAACTACGACGAGGCTGATATTATCCTGGTGGGTGTGTCTCGCTCGGGCAAGACACCAAGCTGCCTTTACCTGGCGTTACAGTTTGGAATCAAGGCGGCCAACTATCCGATCACCGAAGAAGACATGCAATACGAAAAGCTTCCCGAACCCCTGCGTGCTTTCAAGGGACGCCTCTATGGTCTCACCACCGATCTGAATCGACTCGTTAATGTACGGCAGGAACGTCGACCCGACAGTCGTTACTCATCTCTGGAACAGTGTCGATACGAATTGCGTGCGGTCGAGGATATGTATCGACGTCACGAAATTCCTTATATCAACACCTCGGCGATGTCGGTGGAAGAAATATCCGCCCGTATCATCAGGGATAACGAGCTGCATCGGACTGATCTGAACTAGTCCATGTGGCTGATGACTGCGTCACCAAACTCCGACGAGCTTAACTCGGTCGCATCAGGTTCGTTACGCGCCAGGTCATAGGTTACCTGCTTGGCCCCGATCGCTCCCTCCATGCCGGCGATCACCCGGTCGGCCGCTTCTGCCCAACCCATGTAGCGCAACATCATTTCTGCGGAAAGGATGATAGACCCGGGATTGACCTTGTTCATACCAGTATACTTCGGCGCGGTACCATGGGTCGCCTCGAAAACACCCACGGTGTCGGCAATGTTGGCGCCCGGAGCGATACCAATCCCACCCACCTGCGCTGCCAGCGCGTCTGAAATGTAATCGCCATTCAGATTCAGGGTTGCGATCACGTCATACTCGGTCGGACGTGTCAGGATCTGTTGTAGAAAATTGTCTGCAATAACATCTTTGACGGTAATCGTGTTTCCGGTTTTGGGATTGGTGAATTCGCACCAGGGCCCGGCCCCGATCTCCGTGGCATCGTATAGTTCGGCTGCGAGTTCATAACCCCAGTTTCTGAACGCTCCCTCGGTGAATTTCATGATATTGCCCTTGTGCACCAGGGCGACCGAACTCTTGTCGTTATCGATTGCATACTGCAGTGCCTTGCGCACCAGGCGTCGGGTGCCCTCGGACGACACCGGTTTTACGCCAATTCCCGACGTTTCCGGGAAACGAATACTGGTGACGTTCATTTCCTCAGTCAGAAAATTAATGACCTTTTTAGCCTCCGCGCTGCCTGATTCCCACTCTATGCCGGCGTAAATATCCTCGGTATTTTCACGGAAGATGGTCATGTTGGTATCCTCGGGGCGCTTCAATGGCGTCTCGATACCGCTAAAATAACGCACCGGTCTGACGCAGGCATATAGATCGAGGCGCTGACGAATGGAAACGTTCAAGGACCGAATACCGCCGCCAATCGGGGTCGTCAGGGGGCCTTTGATCGAGACGATATACTCCTCCATTGCGGCCAGGGATTCGTCGGGTAACCATTCGTCTTCACCATAAATCGAGGTTGCTTTTTCGCCCGCGTAAATCTCCATCCACGCGATCTTTCTGTTGCCCTGGTAAGCCTTCTCGACGGCAGCATCCACGACCTTGACCATGACTGGGGAAATATCGATGCCAATACCATCGCCCTCGATGTAAGGAATAATCGGGTCATCCGGAACATTCAGGCTGAAATCTTCGTTTGCTGTGATTGCCTGGCCATCGACGGGTATCTTGATGTGCTGATAATTCATTTTATCCCCTGGATCTTTTATTTTTCTGAAACGCAGGATTATACATCAGAATAAATCAGCGGTAACAAATACAGCCGGTTCCAAACAGCGACCGGCTGTATCCTGAGACTTGAAATTAAAACGGGTAATTACTGACTTTTATGGCAGCAGTCAGTGCAATAAGTTCTTTCTGTCAGCTGCTGATCGATCGTATATTCTGAGCTTGCAGCCCCTTGGGGCCCTCGTCGATATCGAATTCGATTTTCTGTCCCGAAGTCAGTTTCTTGTATCCATCCATCTCGATGGCGGAGAAGTGAGCAAAAATGTCCTGATCCTCGTCCTCGTCCGTATTTACAAATCCATAACCCTTCACATTGCTAAACCACTTGACCGTCCCGGTGGGCATGACTTTTCCTCATTTCTCGTTGCTGTCGTTAAACCGAGAAACAGGCAATTTTTACGGAAAAAATATGATGCCGGATGCGCATCTAACCGCTACTTTTAGCCATATTTCTCGCCATTCGGCACAAAATAATAATAGCCAAGCCTTGAATTTTTTCAAGCCCGACATTACCTTATAGTTTTTGCTAATGGATTAGAGTGTAATCATGTCGAATCATTCGCACGATCATGACGATGACGACACATTGCTGCTCGAACGAACGCGCCCCAAGCTTAAAAAGCCGCCGCTCTACAAGGTTATTTTGCTGAACGACGACTACACGCCGATGGAGTTCGTGGTACACGTGCTGGAAGCAATTTTCGGGCACAATCGCGAAAATGCCACCCGTATCATGCTGAATGTGCATAAAACCGGTAAAGGCGTATGCGGTATTTATACCCGCGACATCGCGGAAACCAAGGTCACCGCGGTAAACAGCTATGCCCGCGAAAACAAGCATCCGCTGTTGTGCGATATGGAAGAAAGTTAGCCCGCCGAATCGAAATTGAAAAACAGGTTACCGGGTTGAACATTTCGAGTACATTAAGAGTCAAATCGACTATATTACAATTTACAGACAGCGATAAACCAAGCCAGACCCATGTTAAACAAAGAACTAGAACAATCTCTGAACAAGGCATTTCATGACGCTAATGAAAAGCGCCATGAATTTATTACTGTCGAACATTTATTGTTGATGCTCACCGAGAACGATGCGGCTACTGCCGTGATCGAAGCCTGCGGTGGCGATGTCCAGTTGCTCAGAACCGAACTCGAAATTTTCGTCGACCAGAATACACCCCTGCTAATGTCGGACGAGGACCGTGATACCCAGCCAACGCTCGGGTTTCAGCGGGTGCTGCAGCGTGCCCTGTTCCACGTGCAATCCTCGGGTAACGGGGAAGTCTCGGGCGCTAATGTACTGGTTGCAATCTTTTCAGAGCAGGACTCGCATGCGGTTTACCTGCTCAACAAACACAACATAGAACGCCTCGATATTACCAACTACCTGTCGCACGGTATTACCCGGGTCAGCGATGACGCCGAGGAAGAGTCTTTTACCCACGATGCCGAAGCACTACCCGGCGAGCAGGAAGGTGAAAACCCGCTGGAGAAATTTGCCTCCAATCTGAATGAGCTTGCTTACTCTGGCAAGATCGATCCATTGATTGGCCGCGATCTTGAAATTGAGCGCATCATCCAAACGCTTTGCAGACGACGCAAGAACAATCCGTTGCTGGTAGGTGAGGCCGGCGTTGGTAAAACCGCAATCGCGGAAGGCCTGGCACGCAAAATTGTTGAAGAAGAAGTACCGGAAGTATTGCTCGAAAGCACGGTATATTCACTCGACCTCGGGGCACTGGTTGCCGGCACCAAGTACCGCGGTGATTTCGAGAAACGACTGAAAGCCGTCATCGGCCAGCTCAGCCGCGAAGCCGGTTCTATTCTGTTTATCGACGAAATTCATACCATTATCGGTGCCGGCTCGGCATCGGGTGGCGTTATGGATGCCTCCAACCTGATCAAGCCGGTGCTGGCAAACGGTGATATCAAGTGTATCGGCTCTACGACCTACACAGAATTTCGCGGCATATTCGAGAAAGATCGCGCGCTGGCGCGTCGCTTCCAGAAAATCGACGTGACGGAGCCGACCATTGAAGAAACCTACCTTATTCTCAAGGGTTTGAAGTCGCGTTTCGAAGAACACCACAACGTCAAGTACACGCTACAGGCGCTGCGCAAGGCAACCGAGCTTGCATCACGCTACATCAATGACCGCCATCTTCCCGATAAGGCAATCGACGTTATTGACGAGGCAGGTGCACAGCGTCGCCTGCAGCCAGCCAAGCAGCGCAAGAAAACAATCGGCATTCATGATATTGAAAATATTGTGGCCAAAATTGCACGTATCCCGGCGAACACGGTCAGCACGACCGATCTTGACATGCTAAAAAATCTCGGCAAGAACCTGTCGCGGGTTGTATTCGGCCAGGACGAGGCCATCAATGCCCTGGATGCCGCAATCAAAATGTCACGTTCCGGGCTGGGTCGTGAATCCAAGCCCGTCGGTTCGTTCCTGTTTTCAGGTCCGACCGGTGTCGGTAAAACCGAGGTCTGTCGCCAGATAGCCAAGATTATGGGCATCGAACTGATACGTTTCGACATGTCGGAGTACATGGAACGCCATACTGTATCGCGCCTGATCGGTGCGCCTCCCGGTTATGTCGGTTATGATCAGGGCGGGCTCCTGACCGAAGAACTCAACAAGCATCCCTACTCTGTGGTTTTGCTGGATGAAATTGAAAAGGCACACCCCGATGTTTTTAACCTGCTGCTGCAGGTAATGGATAACGGCACGCTAACCGATAGCAATGGTCGCAAAGCAGACTTCCGCAATACCATACTGGTCATGACGACCAACGCCGGTGCAGAGCAGATGAGCCGAGCCTCGATGGGATTCACCCTGCAGGATCACACGCTCGATGCGGGTGAGGCCATCAAGAAGGTTTTCACCCCCGAGTTCAGGAACCGACTCGACGCGACCATCCAGTTCAAGGCCCTCGACACCAATGTTATTTTGAACGTGGTCGACAAGTTCCTGATCGAACTCGAATCACAGCTCGAAGCGAAAAAGGTCAGCATGACGGTCAGCGATGCTGCTCGTCGCTGGCTTGCCGAGAAAGGCTATGACCCTAAAATGGGCGCGCGACCAATGGCCCGTGTTATTCAGGATGAGATCAAGCAGGTACTCGCGAATGAATTGCTGTTCGGCGACTTGACCAGCGGTGGCAGGATAAAAATCGATATTAAGGATGGCAGTTTGCACTGCCAGGTGATAAAAACGCAGAAACCGAAACCGAAGAAGGCTTCAGTCAGTTAACGCGGCTACCTGTCACGAAAAGTAATCCGGCCCTTGGTAAGATCATAGGGCGTCAACTCTACCGTCACCGTATCGCCCGTTAAAATTCGAATGTAATGCTTACGCATCTTTCCAGAGATGTGGGCCGTTACCACATGTCCGTTTTCCAGCTCGACACGAAACATGGTATTCGGCAACGTATCCTTCACCACGCCTCGCATCTCTATATGATCGCCTTTTGGCATATTCGCACTCAGTGTTTAAAGCGCGCCATTATCCATTATTTAACGGGTATATCAATAGAGCGGTTAACGCGTTGTAAAACCCTGTGATACCATCCGGTTTTTTACACTCACTCCAGTTCGATGCCAAGTTTCGCTTACGTTTTTCCGGGCCAGGGTTCGCAATCAATCGGAATGATGACCGCCTGGGAGCAACATCAGTCGGCCGTGTCCGAGGTATTCGCTGAAGCCTCGGAGGTACTGGATTACGATCTCTGGTCCGTCGTAGTCGATGGACCGGAAGAGCGTCTTAACCAGACCGAGGTTACCCAGCCAGTGATGCTCTGTGCTGGTGTCGCCAGTTGGCGAATTGCCAGCAGCCAGTCGGATATGCCTGCTGCCACGATGATGGCCGGGCACAGCCTCGGGGAGTATACGGCACTGGTCTGTGCCGGTAGCCTGGCCTTGCAAGATACTGTGAGACTGGTTGCCCGGCGCGGCCAATTAATGCAGTCGGCGGTGCGGCCCGGGGCGGGCGCGATGGCAGCAATTATTGGGCTTGGCGATGCGGAAGTTATCGCAGCCTGTGAATCGGTTACATCTGGCATCGTCGAAGCGGTAAATTTTAACGCACCCGGACAGGTTGTTATTGCCGGGGAAACGGCAGCAGTTGATGCTGCCATGACACAAGCCGGGGAAATGGGCGCCAGGCGCGCCCTGGCTTTACCGGTCAGCGCACCGTCACATTGTTCTTTAATGCGAACCGCGGCCGATGAACTTGCGCTTGAGCTTGAAACGATCGAGATCAAAATGCCGGATATACCGGTGATACATAACCAGAATGCAGCGGTGGCAACTTCAACCGAAGAAATAATCGAACGCCTGACATTACAGCTATATCAACCCGTTAGGTGGGTTGCCAGCGTTCAGGCCATGCAGCAGCAAGGTATTAGCGGATTAATCGAATGTGGCCCGGGAAAGGTATTGAGCGGGCTTACGCGTCGCATAGAA
Organism: Gammaproteobacteria bacterium; assembly: GCA_029862005.1. NCBI lineage: Bacteria > Pseudomonadati > Pseudomonadota > Gammaproteobacteria > Gammaproteobacteria bacterium. The sequence goes on from JAOTYD010000010.1 coordinate 34,046, forward strand.
AAGTCATTGCAGTCCCATGCCATATTCGATGCTGCCTCGCTCGCTAACACGCAACAGTTACTTGGAGAAACCTCATAATGCTCACCGATAAAATTGCTCTGGTAACCGGCGCCAGTCGGGGAATCGGGGCCGCAATCGCGCTGGCGCTCGGTGCCGAAAATGCAACGGTAATCGGGACCGCAACCAGCAAGGCAGGCGCCGATAATATTTCCACGACCTTCGCAGCTAACAAAATCAAGGGCACCGGTATGGTGCTTGACGTTGGTGACCCGGATTCAGTTACAGGCTGCCTGAAGCAGATAAACGACGAGTATGGCGCCCCCGACATCCTGGTCAACAATGCCGGTATTACCCGCGACAACCTGTTAATGATGATGAAGGACGAGCAATGGAATGACATCATCAATACCAATCTCAGTTCGGTGTTCCGCATGAGCAAAGCGGTGCTGCGCCCAATGATGAAAAAACGCAACGGCCGCATTATCAATATCTCTTCCGTGGTTGGTTCTACTGGTAACGCGGGCCAGTCAAATTATGCTGCCGCCAAGGCCGGGGTGGTCGGCTTCAGCAAATCCCTGGCGCGTGAAATCGGATCTCGCAACATTACCGTTAATACCGTTGCACCCGGATTCATCGATACGGACATGACGCGGGAACTGGAGCCAGAGCAACGCGAAAAGCTTGCCAGCCAGATTCCACTGGGGCGTTTCGGGGCAGTCGAGGATGTCGCGGCAGTGGTGCTATTCCTGGCCTCTCCGGCCGCCGCCTATATCACCGGAGACACGATTCACGTCAATGGCGGAATGTATATGCCGTAACTCATGAGATTGAAACACGATCATATGTCATTGATTCATATACGCTTTTAGATAAAAAAAATAATTTAGACATTTGTGGTAAGTAATCCGGCTTTTCAATACAATATCGCAGCTAATAAGCAGTCGATTTATTAACTCAGGAGAACCTCTCAAAATGAGCTCTGTAGAAGAACGTGTAAAAAAAATTGTTGCAGAACAATTAGGCGTCAAGGAGGAGGAAGTAACAAACCAGGCGTCCTTCGTCGATGATCTGGGCGCAGACTCTCTCGATACAGTAGAGCTGGTTATGGCACTGGAAGAAGAATTTGAAACCGAAATTCCGGATGAAGAAGCCGAGAAAATCACCAGCGTCCAACTTGCGATCGATTACGTCAACGCCAACCTATAGAAAGCTTCTCGAGTCGAAGGATGCCGCTTATCATCTAGCATGTTAAGCGGCATTTTCATTTATTGATATAGAAGCGTTAACAAAAGGGGATTTAAACTTGTCAAAACGTCGTGTCGTAGTAACCGGGCTCGGATTGTTGACTCCGGTAGGCAACACTGTCGAAGAGTCCTGGAAAAATATTGTTGCCGGAAAAAGCGGTATCGCACCGATCACCGCTTTTGATGCAAGTGATTTCACAACACGAATTTCGGGTTCGGTAAAAAACTTCGATGCCACCGAGTATCTTTCGGTCAAGGACATCAAGAAAATGGATATCTTCATTCATTTCGGTATTGCCGCAGGAGTTCAGGCACTTAATGATTCCGGGCTGGAAGTCACAGACGAAAATGCCGAGCGTATCGGTGTTGCTATCGGTTCCGGTATCGGCGGTTTACCAACCATTGAAAAAAACAGGGATGCCTATGTCGCCGGTGGCCCACGCAAAATTTCCCCATTCTTTGTGCCCAGTTCAATTATCAACATGGTTTCTGGCAACTTGTCGATCATGTATGGCTTGAAAGGCCCCAATATCTCGATCGTCAGTGCCTGTACCACCGGTGCACATAATATTGGCGATGCTGCGCGAATAATCTCTTACGGCGATGCCGACATCATGGTTGCCGGGGGTTCTGAAATGGCAACTTCGGCGCTGGGGGTTGGCGGTTTTGCCGCAGCCAGGGCCTTGTCCACTCGCAACGACGATCCGGAAGCAGCCAGCAGACCATGGGATCGCGATCGTGATGGATTTGTGCTCGGCGACGGTGCCGGAGTCGTGGTACTCGAAGAGTACGAAATGGCTAAAAAACGCGGTGCCGAGATATATTGCGAACTGGTTGGTTATGGCATGAGCGGAGACGCTTACCATATGACATCGCCGTCAGAAGGCGGGGAGGGTGCTGCCCGGTGCATGATTAATGCAATGCAGGATGCTGGCCTGAATTCCGAGGATATCGACTACATTAATGCCCACGGCACTTCGACGCCTGCCGGAGACGTGGCCGAGGCCAAGGCCGTTAAACTGGCCCTGGGTAATCACGCTTACAAAATGGTAGTTAGTTCTACCAAGTCCATGACCGGTCATTTGCTGGGAGCTGCCGGTGGAATTGAAGCCATATTTTCGATCCTGGCCTTACGCGACCAGGTGGTCCCGCCAACCATTAATCTTGACAACCAGGATCCGGAATGTGATCTGGACTTCGTCGCCAACACGGCCCGGGATATGAAACTTTCCGTGTCGATGTCGAATTCATTTGGCTTTGGCGGCACCAATGGTACCTGTATATTCAAGTTGATATAGGCTTTTCGACACCTTGTGACAACTTGCCGAGAACCCGCAGTAGTTGCTGACCTGAGCGATGTCACGACAAAAAACAGGAACGCCCTGGTAACCGGTGGCGTCAAATTCCTGCGAGAATTAAAATTCCCGCTATCCTTCGTTTAGAATGCGCCTCCGGAGAGTGGAAGAAACGGATGACATCGATTGCAGTCAGATGCCGTGGATTTCTCGATAAATGACCTGTTTTTCATATCTACAATTACGTCATCGCCCACACGGGGCGATAGCGCCTGACTGAATCAAACGCCTGATCCGTGAATATGGCCAAGTTTATCAAGAGGGCATTTGGATGGAGTCTGCTGGCCGTTTTGCTGGCGATTGCGATTCTGGTGTTTCAATTGTTGCGATTTCAATACGGCAACATCATCCTGCCCCAGCAACAGACTGTCTTTCTGATCAAGTCCGGTAGCAATATCAAGTCGATTGCGCAGGAACTCAGCCTGCAGAAGATTATTAATGATCCCTGGCTTTTTATCCTGTTGGCAAAGCTGAAAGGGGTCGAAACCCGGGTGCGGGCAGGAGAGTACCAAATCGAATCGGGCCAGACTGCTGACGAGCTGCTTGAATTGTTTACCCGAGGTAACTCGATCCAGTACAGTTTCACGGTCATCGAGGGTTGGTCGTTCCGTCAGTTAATGGCAGCAATCGCCGAAGACCCAATCATCGAGCATACCCTGATGGGCAAGACAGACCCGGAAATAATGAATTTACTGGGTTACCCGGACCAGCATCCTGAAGGCCTGTTTTTTCCGGATACCTATCGTTTTCCCAAGGGGACCCGAGACATAGATTTTCTGAAGCGTTCCTACGAAGTGATGCAGAATCACCTGATGCGGGAATGGGAGCAGCGCGCTCCCGATTTACCATTGAAGTCGAGTTATGAAGCATTGATTCTGGCCTCGATAATCGAAAAGGAAACCGGGGCAGCTTTCGAACGCCCATTGATCAGCGCCGTGTTTACCGAACGCCTGAATAGAAAAATGCGCTTGCAAACGGATCCAACAATAATCTACGGCCTCGGTGAGAAATTTGACGGCAACATTCGTTTTCGGGATTTAAAAAAGGACACGCCTTATAATACCTACCTGCACTCAGGGCTGACGCCGACACCCATCGCACTGCCCGGACTCGAAGCAATTCGGTCGGCACTGCACCCGGCTGAGTCGGACGCATTGTATTTTGTGTCCAAGGGTGACGGCACGCACCATTTTTCAGCGACCCTGGATGAGCACAATGCGGCGGTGCAGAAATATCAGCTGCAGGGACAAGATAGAAGTAATTAGGTGCAAACACAGAACGTGAATACGAAATCCAGTCAGAATCGCATGATAGTCATCGACGGTGTCGACGGCTCAGGCAAGGGCGTGCAGACCCGGAGGTTACTAGAGGCGTTTGTAGAGGCCGGGGAACCGGCAATCCTGACACGCGAACCGGGAGGCTCACCAGCAGCCGAGGATATTCGTGAACTGCTGGTCAAGGGCGAGCCTGAAAAATGGGACAGCATGACCGAGCTGTTATTGATGTACGCTGCACGACGGTCACACCTGCGCGATACCGTATGGCCCTCGCTCGAAGCAGGGAGATGGGTGATCAGCGATCGCTTTGCGGATTCGAGCCGCGCCTTTCAGGGTATTGCCGGCAACCTCGGGCTCGATACGGTCGAGAATATACACCAAGTCGTAGTTGGAGATTTCAAACCGGCGCTGGTCCTGATCCTTGATATCCCCGAATCGTTGGCGCTTGCAAGGGCCAGGGAACGGGGCGACAAAGAGGATCGCTTCGAGAAAAAAGGCGCCGAGTACCATGCCAGGGTTCGCGATGCATTTCTTGAAATTGCGGCGAGCGATACGCAGCAATACGTGACCGTCAACGCCGACCAGAACATCGATCGGGTCAACCAGGATATTATCGAAATCATTAACACGCGCTTTTCACTGAATCTGAAAGCCACGGGTAGTGACCGCTAGTGGAACAGGTCGATACGCAATATCTGCCCTGGCAGGCTGATATTCTGAAGCGAGCGCTCGAGCTCAAACATCAGCAACATCTGCCGCACGCGGTACTGATAGATACCACCAGTGAACAGGATATCAGCAGTTTCGCGCGTTACTTGTCAACGTTACTGCTGTGCGACAAACCCGACGACCTGCGCACCTGTGGTAGCTGCCAGGCTTGCCGAATGATGCAAGCTGGTACCTACGCGGATTTCAACCTGGTGACGCTGGAACAAAACGAAAAAACTAAAAAAACTAATAAAAACATAAATATAGAGCAAATACGTAATCTAATACATGAGGTTTCTTTAACCCGAAATTATGAACGTCTGAAGATTGCGGCAATCTATCCGGCCGAAAGCATGAACAAATCGAGTGCAAATGCGCTGTTGAAAACCCTGGAAGAGCCAGCACCGCAGGTGCTGTTAATACTGCTGACCCACAACCGTGGGCGTATCCCGGTTACCTTGCGCAGTCGCTGCCAATACTGGTCGCTGAATCCACCGACCCGCGTCGAGGCGCTCGAATGGCTCGATAAACAGGGTATCGAGGCCGAAACAGCTTTGAGTTATCTGCAATTTGCCGATGGCGACCCGGTGCTTGCACTGCACCTGAAGCAGCAGGATTACGCATCGCTGGTTGCACAATTTAAAGCCCGATTCGCCCAGTTCCTGCGAGGTGAGCTCAGCGTGACTGACCTGTGCCGTGGATTATTGGCTTCTGAAGCATCGATAATACGCAGGCTTATCAACATGACGCTGATGGCTTACTGCTACCGGGCAAGCGGGGTAAGTGCTGACGCCAGCCCGGTACCCGGTGCCGACAGGCGCAGTGCCCAGGCGTTAACGGATTTACAGCTGAAAGCGCAACGACAACTGCAAATCGAAGAAAATAACCTTGATCTCCAACTTCAGCTCGAAGACGTGCTAATATCATTAAAACAAATACTTACACGGAGATTGATCTAATGGGAGCTCCCGGCAGTCAAGGCATACTTTCATTAAACATCAAGGACAAGAGCGCGTTATATGCCGCTTACATGCCCTACGTTAAGAACGGCGGATTATTCATTCCGACCAATAAGCAGTATTCCCTCGGCGACGAGGTTTTCATGCTGTTGAGCCTGATGGATGACAAGGAGCGCCTGCCGGTGGCGGGTAAGATAATATGGGTTACCCCGCAGGGTGCACAGAGCAATAAAGCCGCCGGAATCGGCGTTCAGTTCAGTACCCAGGATAATGGCACCACACGTAATAAAATCGAGGGCTTTCTGGCCGGAGCATTGCAGGCGGATCGGCCTACCCACACGATGTAGTTCATCTGTTCTTACAGGGATGCTGAAAACCTGATCACGACCGGGGCGTCCCGGTGACTCTTTTTAAATCACGCTTGATATTTTACCGCCGCGATGCGAGTGTTTCGTATTGTCTAAAACCCCGGTAAGTAAACGTGTTTTTTGATTCACACTGCCACCTTGATCGCATCGACCTGGCTGACTTCGATAGCGATTTTGATCGACTGCTAATCACCATCCAACAGGAGGCAGTTACCCGCATGCTTTGCATCGGGGTAGACCTTGAATCTTTTGATACGATGTACCAGCGTATTAGTGCTTACGAGCACATATTCTGTACCGCCGGCGTTCACCCCGACTTCGAAGATGTGCAGGAACCCGGTGTCGACCAGCTTTGCGAACTCGCGCAACGCGACAAGGTTGTCGCTATCGGTGAAACCGGGCTGGACTACTTTCACCAGTCGGGTGCGCCTGACTGGCAAAGGAATCGTTTCATAACCCACATCGAGGCCGCCCGCGAATGCGGTTTGCCGCTGGTAGTCCACACCCGGGATGCACGCGAGGATACGCTCGGTTTATTACGCAAGCACCGGGCCCAGGATGTCGGTGGCGTATTGCACTGCTTTACCGAGGATTGGCCGATGGCCCGGGCTGCCATTGAGCTCGGATTTTATATCTCCATATCCGGCATCGTCACCTTTCAGCAGGCGCAAAACGTACGCGATATGGCAAGGCAGATTCCGCTTGAGCGCTTGCTGATTGAAACCGATGCGCCGTGGTTGTCTCCCGCACCGTTTCGCGGCAAAACCAACCATCCCGGCAGGGTCAGGCTGGTCGCGGAAAAACTGGCCGAAATTCGCGGTGAATCGGTCGAAGAGCTTGCCCGGGAAACCTTCAGAAATGCCAATAATCTGTTCGGCTTAAACTAGCACTTAAAACTGGGGCCGGTTATTCTTCGGTATCGCTTTACTCAAGAACCGGATAATGCCTGATTCAGAAGTCAATGTTCTGCGAGATCATATCCTGGTGCTGCGGGAATATATGAACTCGCTGATTCTCGGTCAGCAGCGGTTGGTCTCGAGAATGCTGGTGACTTTACTGGCCGATGGGCACATATTGGTCGAGGGTCCACCCGGGCTCGCCAAAACCAGGGCGGTAAAGACCCTGGCCAGTGGCCTCGAGGGCGATTTTCAGCGAATTCAGTTTACCCCCGACCTGTTGCCCTCGGACCTCACCGGAACCGATGTCTACCGACCGCATGACAGCAGTTTTGTGTTCCAGCCAGGTCCCCTGTTCCATCACGTTATCGTCGCCGATGAAATCAACCGTGCTCCTGCAAAAGTTCAATCGGCACTGCTGGAGTCGATGGAAGAACGCCAGATTACCGTCGGCAAGATGACCTATCCCCTGGACGGATTGTATTTTGTCATGGCAACCCAGAATCCGATCGAACAGGAAGGAACTTACCCGTTACCAGAATCACAACTAGACCGTTTTCTACTCAAGGTAATCATCGACTATCCCGAGGTTGATTCCGAGATCCGGATCATGCAGCAGGTACGACACGAAGCGCAACAGGGCGAACAAGATATCGTCCTGCCGCAAGGCCTGCCGATATCACAGCAAACGATATTCGATGCACGTCAGCAAATCCTTGATCTGTATATGTCCGATCCGGTGGAGCAGTATATCGCCCAGTTGGTCGATGCTACCCGAAATCCGGAATCCTATTCGAGCACCCTTGATAGCTGGATTCAATATGGCGCAAGCCCGCGGGCAAGCCTGGCATTTGATCGCTGCTGCCGCGCATTGGCCTGGCTTGAGGCGCGTGATTATGTCTCCCCGGAAGATGTGCAACAGTTGGCACACGAGGTGCTACGCCACCGTATCCTGCTGACCTACCAGGCCGAAGCCGACGGTGTGTCCGTCAATGACGTCATCAACGAACTGGTGGCAAAAGTACCCGTAAGCTGAGATGGATAACCGCAGCAACCATGTTCCCGGGATCAACATCGAGGTTGATGACCTGGTCAGAATTCGCGGGCAATTGTCAGGCTTGCGCCTGGCCAACAGTCAGCGCCGCGCCAGTTACCGCTCCGGTGCACGTGAGGTGCGGGTCCGCGGACGCGGGATGGAGTACGAAGAATCCCGTGCCTACGTTTCCGGTGACGATGTCCGGACCATGGACTGGCGCGTGATGGCGCGAACCGGTGAAGCACATACCAAGGTATTTGCCGAGGAAAAGGAACGACGCTTTCTGATCGCGGTGGATTTATCGGCATCCATGTTCTTCGGCACCCGTTTCAGTTTCAAATCCTGGTCAGCTGCGCAGGTCGCTGCCCACGTCGGCTGGTTGTCCAGCTTCGCTGGCGATCGAATCGGCGGATTGATCGTGTCTCCCGGGATGCACCATGAAGTCAGACCTGGAAAGACCCGCTCCGGTTTACTGAGTGTTTTTCATTGCCTGGCGCAAGCGAGCGACATCGAACTACCGCCGGACCCGTCGCACAACCGGTTCAATTTTTTATTACGTGAGCTGGATCGCGTGGTGAAACCAGGTTCAATCATTGCCTTGATCTCCGACTTTATCGGGCTCGACGACCGATCGGTTGAGATTCTGTCGACGCTCGTCAAGCACAACGATGTTAACGCTTACTGGATTCACGATGATACCGAGATTAATTCCTGGCCGGGGGGGCATTACCAGGTATTGGTCGACCATCGCAGGGTCGGCTTTGATCTGGTTGGAGCAGCGCATGATAGCTGGTTGAGGCAGTGGCAACAGGCGCATCGTGCGAGAATCGAGGCACTGACATCGAGGTTTAATATTCCGCTGCTTCCCGTGTCCTGCAATTACCCGGTCAGCGCGCAGATCCTGCAAAACCTGGTTCTCTGATAATGACAGTCGAACAGCTGCTGCAACAATTAAAAGACATTCAGGCACCACCTGAACCCGTCTGGTGGCTGATCGCTCCGGCCCACGGAATCGCAATTGGCTTCGTCGTCGTTGTCGTGGCTTGTACCTGGCTGATTCTGCGGCATCGCAGGGCGAACCGACTGGCCAGTCTAGCCGAGCTGGCACTTGCGGACATCAGATCTTGTTACGGACGAGACCAGGATTCGCAGCGGCTTGCACTGGAATTGTCAAAATGGCTGCGCCAAGTTTCATTGCTGGCATTTCCCGAACGACAGGTCGAAAGCCTATGCGGTGAAGGCTGGCTGCAGTTTCTTGACGAGAGTCTCGGTGCTGATACCTTCTCCAGCGGCCGCGGCCGGGCCTTTGGAAATCTTGTTTATGCAAGACAGGCAAAGCTCGAGGCTGCACAGCTGATATCCTTATGTGAGCAATGGCTGACTGCGATCAAACCTCGACTCCGACAGCGGGGCAGGGACTGATGCTCGGTTTTGACTGGTGGTGGGCACTGCTGCTGTTGCCGGCACCGTTGCTGGTCAGAAAATTGCTGCCGGCGACACCGAGTGTCGACATAGCGCTCGCGGTACCGCTTTTGAATGATTACCGGTTTGACGCTGCATCGGTCGGCAAATCGACCCGACCCGTAGCCAGGATCTGCCTGTGGGCGCTCTGGTTATGCCTGGTTGTCGCAGCGAGCAAGCCCTTTTGGCTGGGTGAGCCGCTGTCGCGCACGGTCAGTGGCCGTGACCTGATGCTGGCAGTGGACATATCAGGTAGCATGAGTGAAACCGACATGACGATTAACTCGAAAGCTGCAAGCCGAATTGAAGTTTTGAAGGTTGTAGTGGACAAGTTCATCAAGCGTCGTGAAGGTGATCGCCTGGGTTTGATTCTGTTCGGAACCAACGCCTATAGCTACGTTCCCCTGACCTTCGATCTGGATACCTTATCCCGGCTGCTTGCTGATATCAGCACCGGATTAGCCGGTCGCCATACTGCAATCGGTGACGCAATCGGACTTGCCGTCAAGACCATGCGCAAACAGGAAGCCGAGCACAAGGTGTTAGTGCTGGTTACCGATGGATCCAATACATCCGGTTTCGAAAACCCGATCATAGCCGCCCAGGCCGCCCATCAGCAGGGACTGACAATCTATACCATCGGCGTTGGGACCGACGCTCAGACCCTGAGTCGTACCTATGGCCTGAGCAATATTCCAACCGGGATTGCCCTCAATGAACGGGTGCTCGACAGAATCGCTAACGTCACCGGGGGAGAGTATTTTCGTGCAACCAACACCGCGGCCCTGGAAAAAATATACCTGGCGCTCGATAAACTCGAACCTGTCGAGTATCAATACCAGTCGCATCGGCCGCGAGACGAGTTGTTTGCGTTGCCTCTGACCGCGGGAATTATCATTATGGTATTTTTCACCGCCTGGTCGATCCGGCATTCACAATCATCGAGCGTCTTGTGAGCGAATCCGTCGCATTCCAGTTTCTTAATCCGGGCTGGCTGTTGCTGTTAGCACCAGCCTGGTGGCTGGTCTGGATCTTTTCAAAGCATGCGGGTCGCCAATCCATGTGGAGCAGGGTGTGCGATCCCAGGCTGCTGGATAAAATGATAGCCGGTGGTCGAACCTGGAACAGCACCCGGATGCTGACCTGGATCCTGGGCCTGGTCCTGACCCTGTCCATTATCGCGGCGGCCGGTCCGAGCTGGCGCAAGCAATCCCATCCCATCCTGGAATCAACCAGTGCCCGGGTCGTGGCCCTGGATCTATCTCGCTCGATGCTGGTAAAAGACGTCGAGCCAACGCGCTTCGATAACGCGATTGCCGCCGCCCGGGAAATTATCGGCACGGAATTTGACGGTGAAACCGGGTTGGTAGTATTCGCGGGTCGTGCCTTCGTGGTGTCACCATTGTCGCGAGATGCCAAAACACTACTGGCCTTCCTGGAAGCTCTCGATCCCAGCACCATGCCGGAGGATGGCACGCGCATAGATCTGGCGATTGGCGCTGCGCAGGATTTGCTCACGGCCTCTTTCGCCGGCGTCGGCCAGATTCTGATTATCACGGCAGGCGCGAGCAATGACAGCACCGCGACGATACAGGCGGCACGCGTCGCTGCCGGCCAGGGCCATCGCATTTCCGTACTCGCGATCGGGACTGCGCAGGGCGGACCGTTAGCGGATCCCGGGGGCCAGTTGCTGCGTGACAACAACGGGAAAGTGGTACTGGCCAGGACTAACTTCAAGTTGCTGGAACGGATTACCGATATTGGCAACGGAACCAGCATTGCATTGAATAGAAACAGTGGTAATAGCGGGCTTCTGATTTCACGCCTTGGCGCCAGCGCGTTAATCGAATCGGAGAGGAACGCCGACAGTTCACAACGCGCAGCCGCCAACGACGGTGCCTGGATAGTCTGGTTGGTGCTGCCGTTTGCACTGGTTTTGTTCCGTAAAAACCTGATCTGGATGATCCTGCTAAGCGTTCTGATCCCGGGCGAGCGTGAACTCTATGCAAAGGAGTGGGACTCGTTCTGGCAGCATCGGGAAAAACTCGCCTACCAGTACTATTTGCGAGGTGACTACCAGTCGTCCCTGGCACTCTCCAGTGATCCCCGTTTACAGGGCGCTGCTTATTACCGTGACGGGCAGTACCAGCAAGCCCTGGAATATTTCGATGTTGGCGATTCCGCAGGCTCGCTATACAACCTCGGCAACACGCTGGCACATCAAAACAGGTTTTCCGAAGCCATCATCGCCTATCAAAAAGCACTCGACCTGGAACCTGCTCTTGAACCTGCCAGATATAACAAGCGTCTTCTAGAACTCTATCTGGAGCAGCAAGCCGACTCTGGCGGAGAGCAATACGACGGCTCTGCCGGTGATGAGTCCTCGGCCGAGTTCTCGAACTCGACCGAAACCGAAACCCGCATTGGTGTTGCGGAATCAATGACGAATCCCGCCGATGATCCCCAGATAGGCCCGGGTCTCGGCGCCTCGTTGCAACCGGGACAGGTTGATCCTTTCGAGCGTTTTGATGGTCGGGAAGAAGCATTGCAGCGATTTGTCCTCAGAGCCCAGCAAGGTGAACAGTCTGCGGATCCGGAATTTATGGAACGCTGGATCAGGAGCTTACCCGAAACTTCGACCGACCTGTTTCGGCGCATTTTTTTAAGGGATGCCCAGCGACAGGAGCGTCAGCCAAAATAGTCATCATGTTGCGCTTAATTTTAGTTATAGCTGTCTTCTCCATTACCCAGTTTCCAGTGGTAAGCCATGCACAAACAGCTCACCTGCAGTCAAACCGGATATTTGTCGACGATATTGCAGAATTGATTATCGAGTTCGATAACAAAATTCCATCGCTTTACGCACTGGATACCTCGGTCCTCGAAGCCGATTTTGAAGTCCTGGACGTCAAGCCCAGCATTTCCCGCATATTTGAATCAGACGAGGCATTTCATCGTATGCGCTGGCGCATCGATATTCTTCCACTGCGCACCGGCATTCTCGAGGTTCCGTCTTTGCAGGTTGGAGAAAGCCTGACACCGGCACTGGGGCTTGAAGTAATACCGCAATCACCTGAATTCAATTCGGCCGCCAATGTCCGCGTTGAACTCGAGGCCGAGCCTGAAAATCCTTACGTCGGACAGCAGGTAAAAATTACCATACGGGTCATTCACAATGTTCCGCTGTTTGAAGGCAGCCTGGTAGAGCCTGATGTTGGCAGTTCCGATACCTATCGACCTGGCCTGGAATCCAGATATACCATATTTCAAAATGACACCGAACTCGGGGTACTGGAGCGTAACCTTTCGATCATTATTCTTGAGCCGGGTGAAACCAGGATTCCACCCGCCAGCTATCGCGGGCGGATCAGGACCGGTACGGACCTTGCGACCACGGAAACCGGGGCGCTATCGAGACGTATAAATCGGGCGAGTGCTGCCCGGTACCTGGAGGTAAGACGGCCTCCCGCCGAGTTTAGCGGCCGCCACTGGCTGCCTGCCCGACAACTCACACTGGGCCTTCAATGGGACCAGGTTAACGATAACCTTTCCGTAGGCGATTCGCTTGGATTAACCTTAAGCATCGAGGCACATGGCCTGGCTGCAGAAATGCTACCCCCGAATTTACTGTCAATGGATACGGATAGTTTCAAGATTTATAACGACCAGGAAACTCGATCAAATCGCTTCGATGGTCAGGAGTTGATCGGTCGCCTGGAGCAACGTTTTGTAATCATTGTCACGGAGCCGGGCGAGATTCATTTTCCCGCGCTTGTTCTCAAATGGTGGGACGTCGATCGGGAATCCGAACAGGTAGCCACGATCGACGGCAGAAACTGGATCGTTTCCGGGCCCGCGACTGGCCAGGCCAACCACGGAGTGAACACGGTATCTCCAGGTCTCGATGACAGGCTGGCGCGCGGACTGGTATTCGCTTCGATACCCGGTGGCTGGCCGTGGTACGCCGGGATCGGCACATCGTTGCTGATCATTGGCCTGCTGGTATACATCAAGCCAGTCCGTCATTACCTGCTTGGCCAGGTTAAATACAACCTGGATCGCCTTCGAAACCGTAGCGCGTTAAAACAGGCATGTCGCACCAATAATCCGACGCTTACCCGGCGGGCATTAATCAAATGGGGCAGGGCGCGCTGGCCGCTCGATAACATCAACGGTTTACATCAAATTGAATCCAGAATAAATTCGACCGGGTTGGCCCGGGAACTGCGACAGCTCAGCACGGCTTTATATTCAGATCGGAGCCCGGGCTGGCAGGGTCGGCAACTGTGGCAACTGCTTACCGACGAGGAGCGCAACCTTCCGGGCGTTCGCCAGGCACGGGAGCGATCCCTGCCTGCGCTTTATCCGCGGCGCTCCTGATCCGGGCGAAGCGTTACCCGGTAACCAACGACCAACCCTCGGCGGGGTGAAACCGTTCACCGAATTTCGACTCGTAATCCGCCATCGCGGCATTCAGCGACTCCGTTCCTTCCTGCAGGCTGTGCTGCATCGGGCCACCACGGAAAGGTGCAAACCCGGTACCGAAAATGATACCGGCGTCCAGCAGATCCTTATCAGCCACGATCTCTTCCTGCAGGCAGGCCGCTGCCTCGTTCAGGAGGCGGAAAACAAGCCTATTCTGGATCACTTTCTGGTCCCCGAGACCGGCATTTTTATCCCTGACGGGTTTGCCTTTCTTGTAGTGGTAAAAGCCACGCCCGGATTTTTTACCGAGTTGCTTCGAGTCGACAAACTTATTCAGACCCGCGGGCACATCGATGCCGTAAGCGGCGGATAGATTCTGCGCCACCGATTGACAGATATCGAGACCCACGGTATCGGCGAGTTCAACCGGTCCCATCGGCATACCGAAATCGGTGGCCGCCTTATCGATTGCCTCGGGTGCGATTCCCTCGTCGTAGAGCGTGAATGCCTCGACCAGGTATGGCATCAGGATGCGATTCACGAGAAAGCCCGGAGAACTCTTGACCGGTAGCGGTAATTTGCCGATGTGCTGCGTGAATGCAATGGCGTTTTGCACTGTTTCCTCGGAAGACGAGGCAGTCCGGACAATCTCTACCAGCGGCATCATCGCCACCGGGTTGAAAAAATGAATACCGACCAGGCGATTGGGTTCTTTCAAAACCGTCGCCAGTGTTTCCAGCGGGATACTCGAGGTGTTGGTTGCCAGCACTGCACCGGGTTTCATCCGCGGTTCGATGTCCTTATATATCGCTTGCTTGGCATCGATATCCTCGAATATAGCCTCGATCACCACATCGGCCCTGGTTATGCCATCTCCATTGATGTCCGGGATCATGCTATCCAGTGCGGCATTACGATCCTGCGTGGTTTTCAGGCGCTTGCCAAATAACTGGTGGGCACGCTTAAAGGCATTGCTCAGGTACTTTGCCTCCCGATCCTGCAGCGTCACGGTGAAACCGCGCAACGCACACCAGGCCGCGATATCCCCGCCCATGGTGCCGGCACCGATGACATGCACGTGCTGCGGATTGAATGATTTCTTATCACCCAGCCCCTTCAAGCGCGTTTGCAGGAAGAATACCCGAATCAGGTTACGCACCTTGTCACCCTGGATCAATCGTGCAACCGAATTGGCTTCCTCTTCCATCATGCGCTTGTTGTCGCCGCAGTAACCGGCCCAGACGTCGAGAATCGCGTAAGGGGCAGGGTAATGCAGTCGCGGTGCTTTTTTCTCAACCTGCTTTTTCATGTATCCGGCCAGCAGGTTTCGAATTCCGGGCAAGGATAAGATTTTGCCGATCAGTGGCATGCTTTGCCGAGGAGGATGACTCAATGCGATCTCACGCGCTGCACGCTCGATCTGCCGCTTAGGTTGAGCGACATCAACCAGCCCGATTGCACGCGCGGCTCGCGCCGTCAATGCCCGGCCAGAGAGCATAATTTCCAGAGAATTCAAAGGGTTAATCATCGAAGTCGCACGTACCACACCACCGTAGGCCGGGTGAATGCCCAGTTTTACCTCGGGCAGGCCGATGCGAGTTCCGGTATCGTCCAGAGCAACACGATAATCACAGGCGAGTGCGAGCTCGGTACCGCCACCCATGCAAAAGCCCTCGATCAGCGCCACGGTCGGGCAGGGCAGCGCCTCGATACGACTAAACAGGGTCTGCCCGCGTTTGATCATGATCAGGGCTTCCTGCGTGGACGTTACCTCGAGAAACTCGTTGACGTCAGCACCCGCGATAAATCCCTTCGCCTTACCCGAACGAAAAATGATCGCCTTGGGTGGATTACTGCCGAGCTCGTCCAACAGGCTATCTAGTTGCTCCAGCACCGAGACCGAAAGTACATTGGTATCGGTATCTTGTTTATCGAGGATGAGCCACAGGATTCCGTCGTCATCGCAGTGGCTTTGCCAATCGGCTATGGTTGCACTCATGACGCACTCCTTTCGATCAACATCGCGCCACCCTGGCCACCGCCAATACAGAGTGATGCGATCCCGGTAGCAGCATTTTTTTGCTCCAGTACCTTTGCCAGGTGTAACACGATACGGGCACCACTGGCACCCACCGGATGTCCGAGGCTGACGCCACCGCCGTGAATATTGAGGCGCTCAAGCGGTATTTGACCGACCGCCGAGCGCAAGCCCAGCTGCTGTTTGCAGTAATCCTTGTCATTTAGTGCGGCTAGTACTGCAAGCACCTGGGCCGCAAACGCCTCGTTGATTTCCCAGTAATCAATATCATCGATCTTGAGCCGCTGTGACTTCAGCAAGGGCGCAATTGCGTGTGCTGGTCCCAGACCCATTTCTGCAGGATTGAGCGCCGCCCACTGGGTTGATACGATTCGAGCGAGTATCGGTAAATCGTATTTTTTAACGGCGGCCGCGCTCGCCATAACCAGCGCGGCTGCGCCGTCAGTGATCTGTGCGCTATTACCCGGGGTTACCAGACCGTAGGGTTTGTCGAAAGCAGGACGTAATTTGGCGAGTTTTTCCAGCGTGGAATCGGGCCTCACGCCGTCATCCAGGTCGTAAACCTGGCCGCGGGCGTCATATAAAGGCACCACTTCCGATAATTCGTGATCTTGCTGGGCCTGGTACAGTTTCTGGTGGCTCTCGAGTGCAAATTGATCCATTTGAGTGCGCGTGATACCGAACCGGTAGGCAATCTGCTCCGCGGTTTGTCCCATGTTTAATCCGACAACAGGGTCGGTCAGTCCTTTCAGCAACGCAATTACCGGCGCCATAAAGCGTGGGTTGAATCTACCCAGCACTTTCAATTTCTGCCCGATCGATTTTGCTCCCCACCAGTCTGCCAGCCAGTTAACCATTTTCGGATGCAATAGCAGTGGCGCATGGCTCATCGATTCGATACCGCCGGCCAGGACCAGGTCTGAGCGTCCCGTGACAATGGACATTGCCGCATTATCGAGCGCCTGCATGCCGGAGGCACAATTACGATGTACCGTGTAAGCCGGTACGCGATCACCACAACCGAGCCGTAACGCAACGACGCGTGCAATGTTCGCTTCGTCCGGACCAGGCATGGTGGATCCGAAAATGACTTCGTCAAACTCGGTTGCTTCAAATGGCATTCGCGCCAGTAAGGTCCTGGCGGCATAAATGCCGAGGTCGGCATGTTTGAATGGACCGGGTTTGCCGCGAGCTTTCAGGAAGGGTGTGCGATTGCCATCAACCAGGTAAACGGGCTTGGCATATTTTTTATTGGTAGTTGCCATTTCGGATCTCGGCTTGGCGAAAGTTAAGTCTGTATCCCAAGACGCGAATCATAAACCATCCCTCAGCGTTGTAAATTGAAACTACGCGTTTGGACAGTGGCTGATAGTACTGTCTGAGTGATGTGTGCTTGGACCTATTACTGCGCATAATGTATATTATGTAAAGTTGAATAAATTTCAGCATTAGATAATGGAGTTTAAAGGCCAATTGGTGACCTACCCGCGCAGGTATACGCTTTTGGGATCAATCCAGTAAGAAATTGTCTGGGTTTTTGTTATGACTCTGGAATTGCTGAATAACACCAAGCTTTGCCGTAAAGATATACATGAATTCAATAACTTATGATAACTATCTCATAATATTGATTAATACCTTTTACGATCGAATCGGTCCTGTAAACGCTTGCAGCGCTACATTACGTCTACCCGCGCAGATACTCGTTTTTAGGATCGAATAAAGGTTCGAAGTACAGTTTCGCGGGAATCATTTCACCCAGTATCTCGATTTCGACTTCGCGACCTTCTTCCACCAGGTTTACGGGCAGAAAACCAAAAGCGATACTTTTTTGGGCGTGGTGTGAATATCCACCCGATGTTACGTAGCCAACAACGTCACCGTCATACCAGATTGGTTCCCAGGCTACAGGATCCGCATCTTTAGCGTCGACCACGAAAGTACACAGTTTGCGCGTTGCGCCCTTTTCCCTTTCCGCCAATACTGCCGCTTTGCCAATAAAATCAGCTTCCTTGTCGTAATCAACGAAACGATCCAGCCCGGTTTCCAGCGGCGTATAGTCGGGTTTGAACTCGCGCATCCACGAACCGAATGATTTGTCGAGGCGCAGGCTCATCATCGCGCGCATACCGAAGGGTCGTAATCCGAGATCTGCACCCGCTTGCGCCAGAACCTCGTAGAGTGCCACCTGCTGATGCCAGGGAACGTAGAGTTCGTAACCACGATCTCCGGTATAACTGACACGTTGCACAATTGCCTGGCACGGGCCGACGTCAATCTCGCGAATTGACAAGAATGGCAAGGCCGCGGTCGAGACATCGCTTCGGGTCACTCTGCCGAGTAGCTCCTGTGCCTCTGGACCCGCAATCTGGAAGCCGATACGCTGTTTCGAGATATTCCTCAACTGAACACCTTGTTGCGGTAAATGTTGCTCGAACCAGCGCATATGATAGGCCTGGGCCCCGAAAGACGCGGTCACCTGGAACACATCATCCTTTAATCGACCGACCGTGAAATCACCGATGATCCTGCCCCCGGGACTCAGCATCGGGTTCAGGCTGATGCGTCCAACGGACGGAATCCTGCCCGCCATGATGGTATCCAGAAAACCAAAAGCCCCGGACCCGTTGAACTCGTATTTGCCAAAATTGTGAACCTCGTTGATACCGACCCGCTCACGCACCGCACGACACTCCTCGCCGACTGTATCGAACGCGTTAGACCGACGAAAGCTTGGGATTTCGTAGGGTTCCTCCCCTGCCGGCGCAAAATAATTGACGTGTTCCATACCGTAAGCCGCGCCGAACACTGCATTTTGTTGCTGCCAGATACCGTAGGCGGGCGTCGTGTCGAGCGGCCTTGCCGCTGGCAGCTCCTCGTTTGGATAAGACACGGTAAAGCGACGCTGATAATTCTCAGTCACCTTTAGGCGGGTGTACGACGGATTACAGTAATCGCCAAACCGTGCAACATCCATCGCGAACACGTCTCTCGAGGGCTCACCCTCGATCATCCATTCGGCCAAGGTCAAACCGACACCTCCACCCTGGCTGAATCCGGCCATGACCGCGCAAGCTGACCAGTAGTTGCGCAAACCCGGCACCGGTCCCACCAGCGGGTTACCATCCGGTGCAAATGTAAAGGGGCCGTTAATTATCGTCTTGATGCCGGCCTCGGCCAATACGGGGTAACGCTTGAAGGCAAATTCCATCGAGTCGCCGATGCGATCGAGATTTTCAGTCAGTAACTCGTGACCGAAATCCCAGCGCGTGCCATCGACCGCCCATGGAACGCAATTCTGTTCATAAAAGCCGATCACCAGCCCCTGCCCCTCCTGGCGCAGGTAGCTCTCCCCTTCCGGGTCCATAACGTGCGGCAGCTCGGCATCGCGCTCAAACACTTCAGGAATGTTATCGGTTGCAAAATACTGGTGCTCCATCGGATGTAGCGGCAGGTAAACGCCGGCCATGGCGCCTACTTCCCGCGCCCACAGGCCGGCGGCATTGACCAGCTGCTCGGCAACAATGGTGCCCTGTTCGGTTACCACTTCCCAGCACCCGTCAGCGCGCGCATTGGTTTCGAGTACCGGATTGCGCAGCATGATTTCGGCACCCTGCATCTGCGCCGCCTTCGCGTATGCATGGGTGGTTCCCGACGGATCGAGATGCCCGTCGAGCGGGTCGTAAAGTGCCCCGAGTACGCCGTCAGTGTTGGTAATGGGACTAAGCTTGCGAATCTCGTCGGGTGTTACCAGCTCGGTATCGAGACCCATGTGCCGATGCATTGCCCGCGCCGATTTCAGAAAGTCGAGACGCTCCGGGGATTCCGCGAGCGTCAGGCCGCCGACGTGATGCAAACTGCAGGATTGACCGGTAATCTCCTCGAGCTCGCGGTACAGGCGGATCGTGTAGCCCTGCAACGCGGCCATGTTGGTATCGGCATTCAGCGTATGAAATCCACCCGCCGCATGCCAGGTCGAACCCGACGTCAGCTCGGAACGCTCGATCAGTACAACATCTTTCCAGCCCAACCTGGTCAGGTGATAAATAACACTGCAGCCGACCACGCCGCCACCGATGACAACAACCCGAGCCTGTGAACGCATCGCTACTACCCCAACACCGAAAAACTGCTGTCCTGGTTAACTTCGCGCAGGCGCGAATAAAACTCGCTGCTAACCGTACGATCGATATGCTTCAGGTGAAAATCGATCGGGTTACTGTCCTGGTCGTTTCCATTTTGCGTGGCCTCGATGATGTCCGCCATCATTTCACCGGCAATCGGCGCATTCTTGAACTGGTTGCCGCTGGTGCCGATCGCGAGGTAAAACCCGGGCAGATCCGAATGGTCATATATCGGAATCCAGTCGTCGGTGACATCGTAAAGATCCACTACGCCGCGCATCTGGTTTGGTACCCCGAGGTTCGGAATGCGCTGGCAGACGCGCAGCACCTGCACCCGCCACTGCTCGGTAAAGTCGTGATTGTAATTGTCGGGATCCACCCACTCGTGTTTATCGACCGGTGGGTCCTCGCTGCCAATCAGTAGCGCGTCACCCTGTTCTGGCCGGGTGTAGATCCCGATATCGCTGTCCGAGGTCACACAGGCGGTTTCACGAACATAGCCTTCCGGCAACGGCACATGCGCGACTTCCTGGCGCAGCGCGCGGGTCTTCACCTTCATATGCTTTTCGATATCAGCCATCTGGTTGATCCTGGATGAATGCGGTCCGGCCGCATTGAGCACTGCCGGTGCATTGAATATCTCGCCATTCGTAAGCATGACGCCATCAACCTTGCCATCCTGCTTCAGAATCTCGCAGACCTCGGCGTTGTAAATGAAGCTCCCTCCCGCCTGCTCGGCCGCGCGCATGATGTTATGCGTCGCCAGCTGTGGGTCGGAAATATAACCCGCCGCATGAAACAGCACGGCACCGGGCAGCGGTTCGTCATTGGCGATGCCGAATGCCGGATCGTCCGGCAGTTTGACCGGGTAAAAAGATTCCGTGTTTAATACCGGTAACTTTTTCTTCAGCGCCTCGGGCGTGTATTCACTGTAAGGCGAATCGAGTTCATCCATGAGTGCCATGGTAGGCCGCAAATAGTCATTGGCTTCGGTTTTCATGACCATCGAACCGACGTTGTGGTATTCGATCAGGCCACGCTCATCGACATCGTCACCACCGAGATATTCCGCCCAGTTCTTCCAGTAGTAATGCGATTCGTAGGCCATCGCCGAGCCATCCAGGGTCGAATAGTAAGGCCGAATTATTGCGCAGGAACCCGAAGTCGAGCCGTAGCCTGCGGCCGGCAGTCGGTCCAGGTTGAGCACTTTCCAGCCCTTGCGTCCCAGTGCCAGCGAAGTGGCGCAGCCGATAATGCCGGCACCGACAATGATTGCATCGTATGATTTTGACATGGCGTTAAACCTTTACTGGATGACGAGATTGACCCCTGGTTTTCACCGCGTAAGCTCGATTTCACGTCGCCGCTCGTTCACGTACTGCTCCAGCGACGCGCGTACCTCACCATCTATTCCAGGCTCCTCGTAGTCCTTGAGCGTTTGCCGATAAATCTTGTTGGCGCGTTGAAAAGCCGTTTGTTCGCCGTTTTCTGCCCAGGTCTCGAAGTTACTCCAGTCCGAGACGATCGGCTCGTAAAAGGCGGTGGTGTAGTTTGCAATGGTATGGGCGGTCCCGAAAAAATGACCGCCATGCCCGGCTTCGACGATTGCTTCGAGCGCCAGACTCGATTCGTCCACGGTGAGTGGATTCAGGGTCTCGGCCATCATCTGCAGCATGTCGACATCGATAATAAATTTCTCGAACGAGGCGCACAGCCCGCCTTCGAGCCAGCCAGCGGCATGCTTGATAATCTGGGCATGTCCCATAACCGCGCCCCATAGTGACATCTGTGATTCCCAGGCTGCCTGCGCGTCGACACAGTTCGATGCATTGGTATTGGACGAGCGAAATGGCAGCTTGTAGCGACGTGCGAGCTGACCACTGGCCCAGGCAGCACGGGTATATTCAGGCGTGCCGAAAGCAGGTGCACCACTGCGCATATCGGCATTCGACGTAAAACCACCGTAGACCATTGGCGCGCCCGGATTGACGATTTGTGACAGCGCGATGACGCCAAGCGCTTCCGCGTTTTGTTGCGCCAGCGCACCCGCGAGCGTGATCGGACACATGGCTCCGGATAGCGTAAACGGGGTCACGATGGTCGGTTGCCCGTTTTCGGCCATTTCAATCAGGCCATCGAGCATGGGACCATCCACACGCAATGGAGAATTGGTATTCACCACGGTGGTGATACTGGGTTGTTTCTTTATCGTTTCCCGGTCGACGCCACGCGCAATGGCAGTCATCTCGATGCCGTCGTTAACGCGCCCTCCCCCCAGGCAATACAGTGAGAACGAACGATCGGTCAGAGTCAGTGCCGCCAGCGTCGCGTCGAGATGGCGGGTTTCTGGATGGATATCGATCGGTTCAACCGGGTAACCGCTGAAGAAGTCGATCACATCGTAATGATGCCCGAGGCGCAGGAAATTACAGTAATCTTCGAAGTTTCCGGTGCGCCGTCCTCCTTCCAGGTCGGAACTATTGGGCGCACTGGCAACGGTGGTAAAGTTCACCGCGTTTCTGCCCACGAGACGATTGCGCTCGGGATTGGGCGCATGCAGCGTAAACTCGGCAGGCACCGTGGCAAGGCGTTGCATCAGGCGGTCACGGTCCAGATAAACCCGCTGCAAATCCCAGTCGACACTGGCGCCATCCTGTTCGTAGAGCCCAAGTGCGGTTTCGTTCAAAATTTCGAGCCCGATATCTTCGAGAATGCGCATCGACCCGTCATGGATGAGGTCCAGGGCTTCGCTATCGATCGCCTCGATTGGCGGGTAGGGATTAAACAACTGCTCGGCTTTTGGTTTGACCAGCTGCTCCGGTGTAGCGCTGCGTTTACGGGCTCTTCTGCGGGTCATTGCGGGCTCCAGTGATGCAACCGTCGATAGTATTTGAGAAATACGGAGCCGTCTAGCCATGACGCACAGGTTATTATTGAATGCCCCTGGTCAGCACTTCAGCTGTCTATTCAGGCTACCACCTAAACTTACCGGCTGAGACAGGTAGCGACTTCGGTTCAGGAATTTCTATACCAGCAGAGGATACCCTGACTCAACGGCGTGGTTCTCGATATCGACGATACCCTGATAGTCGCCAAGCGCCACGGGCTCGAAACTGAGCAGGTGGAGCCTCTCACGCACGGTAGCTGGTGCCAGCGCCAGTGCTCGATTCAGGTTGTCGATCAGCTTTTCGGTATCGGTGCTATCTGAACCTGGAATCACCAAAGGCAATCCGCAAGTTTTGATGCTAAACCCGATGCTGCGCACCTGATCCACTAAATCTGGCCGGCAATCCTCGATCAGTTGGTAACTGACACAATCGATGGCGGCGATATCAGCTTGCTGGCTTACCACCGCTTCGAGACTGTGAAGATGACTGCCAGTGGTAATTACCCTGGAAAAAAACTGTCCCGCCGGATTAAGATTGGAGATCGCGTACCGGAGTACATTCATACCGCTGTTAGAATCCGGCGCGTTGATCGCGGCGACTTTATCCCTGCAGTTGTCGAGTAATGCAATGCCTGAATTCGCACCCACGATGAACCGGCTCGAATAAAGTTTGCCCTCGGTACCGGGCACATCAAATATCGGTGCGCAAAACGGGCTCAACCGGTTTTTCAAATGGATCATCAATGGATAGCCACAGGTATGGCCAAAGAACAAGGCCGGGTCGCACAGTAGCGATTGATCCGAATCGAAGCGTAGTGATATTTCCCGATCGCTGCCGGCATCGAGCAGCTCTATCAATATATTGAACAGCTGTTGCCAGGCCAGTTTCAGCTCATCGGTAAATGAATACATTCCGCAGGTAATGATGCGTTCGACCATAAAACACAAAATACTCGCCAACAGCAATAAACACCAGCCGATTCTGGTGCCCTGTCTAACGTAAATTTAAGTGAATCAGGTAACGCAGGGATAGTTTATATCACCCCTGTTTCGAGTCACCCTAGGAAATAGGCGAAAGATAATTCATCCAGGCCGACATACGCAGCAGGGTTTTACGCACCAGTGCCAGTTGTTGGAACTCCTCGCCGTAAACGGCAGCCTGTGCGTAAGATCTGCCCGGAATCCGGGTTGCATAATTTTCGTAACGGGGATCGGAAATACTGATTACCACCGGAATTCGGATCTCGCCTGCCGCGACGACAGGATCGATGTTTTGGTCCCGGGTCAAGGCTTGATTCTCGCCTTGCATCGGTAGCAGCATTTGCACTTCACCCGAGAAAACCTTGCCAGGAATACTATCGAAGGTCACCTCAGCTGCCCTGCCCTGATTTAGATGCAGCAAACTGTTACGGTGAAACCATGCGATCAGTTTTGGTTCAGCACTCGATTGCGATGTATCCATGACACGCTCGTTGAAATCGGGCGTAACCGGCACTGTCGTCAAGTGCTGCTGGCTTAATCCGGTGTAAGGATGGTAGTAGTTCAATACCTGGATTAAGGCGAAAACCAGGACGATGCCACCAATCGAAGTGGCAGGCACGGTAAACTGGTTGAGGGGGATTCTCAAAGCGGCAAAAATTGCTATGCAGATTGCCGCGCAGGTCGATACTAATAATAGTTCCATAATTTGTCTCGCCGTCAGCGATTATGCCGCGTTGCTTGCCGCCATGATTGCATTTTCGATGCGCTCGATCCTGTCATCGAGTACTTCGAACTTGTGGCCCAGTAAAGAAACTGAATCGGTAATGTCTGCATCCAGCTGTCCGATATCGGCATCGATATCGCTCTCTTCCGTAGCCGCCTTGTCGTTGATCGCGGTGTCTTCATTGATCTGGCTTAGTCTTGGACTCAGGTCTCCGCGGTAAGCCGCGGCCCAGATCCACAACAGCGGCCAGATTGCGTGCAGTGTAAACAGGCTAACCCATCCCGCATGATGGATTGCATCCTGGTGGGGATGATTACGGTCAACAGCTATCTTATAGGGGATATTGAGTATCGCGATGGCGCCAAACAGCAAGCTGGTCGCGGTAAAAATCAGAATCCCAAGCGCAATGTAATCGAGCATATCGTATCGCCAATCTAACATCGTAGCTTAGATTGTAGTCCAGGAATCGGCCTGTACTTTTGTGACCTAGTTCTCGTTTGTACCGTGATTTACCCCGGTTTGATGCGCTCCAGACAGGATAAACCTGCATCGTGGGAATAAGATCAAAGTGGACAGGAATTCGTGTAGAGTGCCATTCATGACAGCCGCGCACAGATACTATCTTCTGGCTCTTAACCTGGTATTGCATGGATTACACCTGGTTCTCATCCTGTTTAGCCTGGTGGGGTGGATGTTCTGCGAGACCCGGCTACTGAACCTGATCGCACTGCTGCTGATCCTGTTTTCGTGGTATGGGCTGGGACCGCTGCTAGGGAAGGGTAACGCCTGGGGTTACTGCGTTATCACCGATATCCAGTGGCGGATTCGCAGAGAACTGGGTCTGGAAAGCCGCAGCGGGGGCTACGTCAAATACCTGGCTGACAACCTGCTTGGCGGAGATTTCGATGAAACGCAGCTTGATATAATAAGTGTCGCGATCATTTTTTCCTGTTTTTTCGCCTCGGTAGCCACTAACTTGTTGTACGGAAGTTGTCCGGTTGTTGCCGGTTAAAGAAATTAACAGGTTTCCAGGGGGAAAATTTTAGACCTGATCCTTCATGCTGATATCCTGGTAAGGCCGGTACACGCCACCAGATAAAGTCTCAAGCTAATAAAAATCAGGATCTTGCTAATATCCCTGCGCATGATCTGTATCAATGTCTCGAAAGCTGTTTCCTAGAAAGTTGCAATTAGAAATTCTTTGATACCAGGTTATGTTCAAGGACATCATAAATCGCAGCCCCGGGGAGTCTGCTACTGCAGACAGTTCTCTGGCTTCGATAACCACGATTTATATCGATGCAGGTACCAGGCACATCCGGCTCCAGGTATGTGCAGCTGACGGTTCCGTTCGACAGGATACGGTGGTTCCCAGCAATAGCGACCTGGGCGAAGTGCTGTCGTCGACGGGACCGCTCAAGGCAGGTGCGGCCGATTCGGATTTGTCCAGGTTGGTAATCACCGGAAAATTGGCAGACGCTGTCCGGGAGAGGCTTGGAGATGGCAAGCAGATTCTACCGACGGCGGCTTTCTGGATGGCGGCACAGGACTTGATCGGGCTGCCTGAGAATGCAGCCGTCGAGATGCTCGCAATCATCGATCTGTCGGCCTCCGGTTACCTGATTATCGGTGTCGATCGCAGCGGTGAGCTTAAGGACGACCTGCTGTTGACGAATCCGCGCTGTGGTGCAGGTTCCGGGATCAACCTCGATCGTGTACTGCAAAAACTTGATCTCGCGCACGAGCAGGTCGACGAGCTGCTCGAGGCTTACCTGGGTAAGGCCGGTCGGGCCCGGCGCGCGGCCACTGCCGTGCGTGTCGACCGCTGCGGCGTGTTTAGCACCTCGGCGACGATTTCCGATAAAAACCAGGGGATTCCGCTCGATGTTGCCCTCGCCACGACGTTGAAGTCCGAGGTCGAAAAAACGGTTAAGAAACTGCCACCCGGTTTCGACAAAGTCTACCTGACAGGTCGTATTTTCCGCTGGCAGTATGCCCGTGACTGCGCAGAGGATTTGTTATACAAGCAAGGCGTCGCGGAAGTTGCCTACGATCCAGAAAACACGCAGATCCTCAAATCACTGCAGAATATGGTCACGAAGATCGGCTTCGAAAACCTGGCACAACCCGATTCCCGCCTGGTCAAGCAGAGCAAGCCTGAAACCTTTCCGTCCTTTGTCGAACTGCGCAGGCATTACGAGGCGAGTGGACAATACCGAAGACTGAAGGATGAACCACCCGGCACCTGCTCGGCACAGGATCTTGCGCAACGCACGCTGATCCTGGCCCTGGATGTCGGCTCCACCATGGCCAAGGCGATAGTGGCCGATGCCGAAACGGGTGAAGTCCTGTTTCTCGACGCTTACAGCAATGCTGGCGATACGATAGAGACGGTCAAGAAGGTTTTCGTCGACCTGCAGCGGCAGGGTATCGAGCGATTGCCATTGCAAAGCGTCGGTATTACCGGATCCGCCCGCTACCAGGTGCAGCAGGCGCTTGCGAGTATCTACCCCGACCTGTCGGAACGCATCCAGGTGCTGGTGGAAAACTATGCGCATGCGCGAGGCTCGATCGACCATGCCCGGCAACACGTTAAATGGCTGCTGCAACTGGGCTACGAGGACGTCAACCAGGATCTCTGTATCCTGGTTGATATCGGCGGTGAAGACACCAAGATTTCCACCATCGCGCTGAACCAGGCCGAGCTATTCGACAACGCCATGAATACCAAGTGTTCCGCGGGAACCGGCAGTCTGATGGATACGCTCAGCGCCATGTTCGGCCTGCAATCGGTGGCCGACGCGCAGGCGCATGCTTACGGCGCTCCGCAATCTTTCAGTATCAATGCAACCTGCGCCGTGTTCCTGATGGAAAACGCGAGCAAGTTACAGGCACAGGGTGTTCCGCGGGACGAAATCCTCGCCTCTGCGAACTGGGCCATCGTCGAAAACATGGCACGTACCCTGTGGAGCCAGCTCGATCTGCCCGCCAACGCTGTGGTGTTATTACATGGTCAGACTATGTTGTCGGACCCGTTGCCGCTGGCGGTTATCCACCGTCTGCGCTCCTACATCGGTGCCGACATTCATGCCCTGTTGCCGCCGCACCCCGGGCATCGGGCCTGTATCGGTCTCGTTCGCAGCTTGCAGCAGGCAGCAGTGCCCGGCGTCGTTAATATTAACCCTGGTGATTTGCTCGAGGCCAATTTCGTAAAGCGCCTGATTCAGTGCAAGGGCAAGGTTTGCGGCGATCCACAGGCCCGTTGCAACCGCTGTGCGCTGCGCTGGCAAGGTGACGATGGTCGCAAGGTCGCCTTCACGGTGGGTGGATGCACCGCTATAAATGAGCTCATCTCGCACAAGGGGCAGAAGAAAGAGAACCGTCCGCGTGATTCATACAAGGAAATATGGGACTTTATCGATAACCATCACCCGCACAGTGATGACCCGCGGCGCCTGGTTATCCCGCGCAGTTTTACCGTCTCCGAATGGGCCTATTTCCTGTCCCGTATATTTGCTCCACTGGGTATTCCGGTGCACGTCGATAACGTGCGCGACAGTGACCTGGCCGACGCGCAACCCCAGTTCAACGTCGATTGCTGCGCTCCCCAGATGGGCGCGGTAGGTCAGTTCCAGCGGCTCGCCACGGAACCACATGGCATGATCCTGGCTCCGCAGATAGAGACCTTGCCAACGGATGGAGCGAGTCGGGGACTCACCTGCAGTAGCAACCAAGGTGGCGTCGCAGTGGCCAGTAATCTGGCCATGGATGTGCACCCAGATGCCCGTTTTCACCTGTTTCACTTCGCCATCGATGAGCTCGATGCGGGTCTTTTAAGCGACCAGTTTCAGATTGGGCTGGAACCGGTGTTTCGCTACTACGGGATTGCCCCAGATGCAAAAACCCTGGAAAGTATCGTTACCAGGGCAATCGCGGATCATTTGCAGTTGCGTCAGGCGGCGGCGGATTTCGCTGCGGAACTTACCGAAAACGCACTTGCCGAGGGGCACCAGGTGGCATTGGTCGTGGGGCGTGAATATGTTCTGAACCCCGGCATCTACGACAGCCATATCCGCCGTCTGTTACGTGATCGCCAGATGGCGGTGATTCCCTCCTACGTGCTGGATATGGATCTCGACCCGGAGTACGCCCATGTGTACTGGCGTAATCCCCATTTTATCCTGACAGCGCTGAAGGCGGTTGCGCATCGCAACCTGCATACCCGGCTACGGCATCCGCGTCTGCAGTCCCTGTTTCGTCGCATCGAGGAGGATTCCTCGGGCGCGATGCTGCCAGTGGTCCAGGTTTCGACCTTCAGCTGCGGACCCGACAGTATCATCACGCACTACGTTGTCGAGATTATGAAGCAGCGGCCGTTCCTGTTAATTCAATCCGACGCCGTGCTCAAGGAACTTGCGCATCTCGAAAATCGCGTAAATACCTACGTCATGCAACTCGAGCAGGGATTGCACGACAAGCTGGGACTGGATAGCAAGCAACCGTTCGAGATCACGACCCTCGACGAGCTGATTTCACATGAACCACTGAATCGCGATACCGACGTTATTTGCCTTCCGACCCTGGGTGATAATCGAGCCTTGACCGCAGTATTTCGCGGGGCTGGCTATACCTGCCTCGAAAACTATTCCGATCAAACTTATGATTTACAGGCGCTGGTAAAAACCGGACGCAAGGCGGCGGGCCAGGCGGTGTGTACCCCGCTCGCGGCGCTCTACTCAGACCTGAGAAACGGAGTAGATGAATTCGCGCGCCGCAAGCAGGCGCGTGATCCCGAATTCGCCAACAAGCGGCGCCTGGTGTTAATCGATTCCCAGGGTTCCGGACCCTGCAGGCAAGGTCAGTATCCCAGTTTGCACCGGCTCTTATTCAAGAAATCGGCGCCAGCCGAAAGACTCGACCGCAGTTGCAACAGTATGCCGGGCGGCACGCTGTTTGAGTTCATGCTGTTAGAGGAGAACGAAGGTTACCGGGGCGGTTTCCCGGACTGGTTAATGCTGCGAATGTACCAGGGAATCATATTGAAAGGCGTTCTGCAGGGTATCCTGTTCAGTGCCGGTGCGAGCTGCCGCGATTACGCCGAGTACCGGCGTTTCATCGCTGATTTCCGCGCGCTGGAGCATGAAATCTACACGCTGCTGGAGGGTTTTAACGGTCCGGGTCGTTTCAGCCAGTGGCTGTTAACGTTGCTGGGCAGGAACAGCATACCGAGCATTCCGGTCATGTATTTCGCCTACCGCGCGCATGGTCGGGAGTTTATCAAGCCGCTGAAGCGCTTTATAGCTAAATGGAAAGCCCCAGAACCTCGTCCGGGACACAGGTTGAATATCCTGATTACCGGTGAGGGCTACATGCGTCTCGCGCAGGCCGAGGAAATCTTCTTTATCCTGCTGAGGGAAATGGGTTTTCGACGATTCGATTTGCATGTATCGCCAGCGATGTCCTACATGGAAGTGATCCTCGAAGAGGCCGAGGAAGCTGGTCGTACCGAACTGGAGGTCACTCAGGCTCGGCAATCACGCGTTGGAATAAATAATGCTGACACGACCAGGCTACGTGGTGTAAAGCGCAGAATACGCATGCTCAGGCTATTCCGTGGAATATGGCGTAATCTTCTTGCGCGACCACTTTACCGCGCGAGCGAACTTGAAATGCCAGCGCCGATCAGCCGGATGATCGAGGCTTCGCGCGAGCTGTTGCCCACCTACCGTCCCATCGGTGAACTCGCACCTTATATCGGAGAGGCGCTGGTCGAACTTCGACAAGGCACCGATGTAGTACTGAACGTGGCACCGAACGGTTGCATGGTTTCCACCATGGGCGAGGTGCTGACACCGAGCATTATGCATGCGCAGGGTGTCGGCCCGGGCCGCATCCAGACACTGCTGTCGGCCGAGGGTGACGTTGACCGTGAAGCACTGACCCTCGCGGTGCTGAAGGCGACGGGCCCGTATCGTTACTACCAGATGCGAGAGAAATTAAGTAACGATAAAACCCATATTTCCATGTAACTGTTTCTGAGGATCGCTTTCGTATCCTTAGCCACCATTTAATAAAGATAGATTCTGTGTAACTGCTTTGTCAAAAGCAGGCGCTCATAATCTCTTCTTGCGAGACTGAAACCGCAGCCAATTGCAGACATCTAGATTGCTCTCACGTCCGGTTCGTCAAAAAAACGCAAACAGAAATTTCGAAAAGCGCAATCGAGGTTCACCTAGATATCAAATTCAAGCGCTGAGACTATCTGGTTTAACCTGTGTTGTTCGCCGTCTTGATCCTCCAGGGCTGCATTGCTGGCAGCAAGAGCCAGTTCTTTTTGACGGATTTTCTCCATGTATTGAACATTACAATCGATTACGACTTGTTTGATGTCGCTTAAATGTGATGGGATCTTGGCCATGTCACTGACATAAGTAGCGATGCAATTCCTTGCAGTCTTATCAATTTTGGGAGAAGGATTAATTTGCCGACCAAGCGCGTTAAAATCCTCGCACCAATCCAGTGGCGCTTTTTGAGAAATATTGAAAAACAGATCGATATAAGATTCTTTTCGCACCCTGGGAGGGCGCTCTTGATCGATGCCTACAATTTTTACTTCTTCGAATGAATTCATGTAATTTTGCTCCTGGTTTCAGGCTTCAATGTTGGCTGCGTACGACACCTGATCCTTAGTAACGAATCATGACTTCTGTAGCCTGCGTGGGGCATAAGCTGAAAATCCAAAAACCGCCCTGCGATTAAGATTTTCTGCGAATTCCTCTGCGTAGCGCGTTACCGATCGCCGACTTCCGGGTCGTATACCATAAATCGCTGATTCTCCGTGTCCGATCATGTATTGATACCATTTCTCCCCGGATTCTCCCGGGGGTGGTTCTGCTTTCTCGATTCCGGTTACGAGAAAAACTCGGTCCACCGCTTTGTTAATTGAATCGCGCAATTTCGATATTTTATCGTTTCGCGTTTACTGCCGAGCGCTGGATAGAATGACTGCGGTGACGTCGGCGTTGCTTTTGCGGTTGCCGGGCAGATTTTATAACCTTTGTTATAAAGGCTTCCCCGGTGTGGTAGCCGTCAATGATCCGCTTGGGTATTTCACGTTGAATGAATCGCTCGATATCACCTAGCTGTTTCAATTCGTCGATACATACCAGCGAGATTGCCTGTCCGCGGTGTCCTGCACGTCCTGTTCGGCCGATTCGATGGACATAATCCTCGGCAACATTGGGTAATTCGTAGTTGACCACATGGGGCAATTGATCGATATCTAGGCCTCGCGCTGCAATATCAGTTGCGACGAGCACCTGTATCTTGCCAAATTTGAAATCGGCCAGCGCCCTGGTACGCGCACCCTGGCTCTTGTTTCCGTGAATGGCGACTGCTTTAAGGCCGTCGGCATTCAGTTGTTTGGTCAGTCGATTAGCCCCATGTTTGGTGCGTGCGAAAACGAGTACCTGGCGCCAGTCGTTGGAACCGATCAGGTAGGAAAGTAATTCACGTTTGCGCAACCTGTCGACGGGGTGAATGATTTGCTCGATCGCATCCACAGTTGAGTTTCGATTCGCGACTTCTACCAGTGCCGGCGATTTCAGCAGGCTGTTGGCGAGCTTTTTTATATCGTTCGAAAAGGTTGCGGAGAAAAGCATGGTCTGCCTTTGTTTGGGCAGCAGCGCCAGCAATTTGCGGATATCATGGATGAAACCCATATCCAGCATGCGATCCGCTTCATCCAGCACCAATAGCTCAATCCTGGAGAGGTCCACCGATCCCTGGCTCGCAAGGTCGAGCAACCTACCAGGAGTAGCGACCAGTATATCGACGCCGCGACTTAGCACCTGCTTTTGAGGATTGATATTTACCCCGCCAAATACCACGGTTGATTTTAGCGGTAGCCATTTACCGTAGTCCTGTATGCTTTGGGTTACTTGTGCGGCAAGCTCTCGTGTCGGTGTAACCACGAGTGCGCGAATCGCGATGCGACCGTGCCGTGTCTGCTGGGATGACATGAGTCGCTGCAATATAGGTAACGTAAAACCTCCGGTTTTACCAGTCCCTGTTTGTGCGCTCCCCATCAGGTCACGACCTTTAAGAATTAGCGGGATTGTCTGTGTTTGAATGGGAGTCGGTGATCTGTATCCTTTTTCGGAAACGGCACGAACTAGCTCAGTCCGGAGACCAAGGGATTTAAATGACATGTTTTATTATTCTCCTGAAATCAACCCGCAAAACACTAGTGTTGTGATTGAACGGTCAGGGCGGATTTACATAAATGTTAGGGTAAGGACTCGGAAAAGATTTCCGATTTATTGACGGTGCAGTCCGATGAGCGCCGAATTGATGCCGCAAGGATACACGAATACCGGTATGAAAGCTGATTTATTTTCTGGGTGGATCAATGCGCCAGAATTTCTGAAACGCGACGCTGAATTGCAATTCTAGGCGAAAGCCGGCTTAGGGTCGGTTCTCGCCGTCGATTCATCGAGTTTGAGCGGCAGCTTTCTCAATAGCAGATCCTCACAAAACTAAGACGGGAGGCAATCTTCGGCCAACAGCGGACGCACGAGCAAATAGGATTGTGTATCTCGAACTGTCAGGATTTTTTACAGCCTCGTCCAAAAGTTGTAAATAATTTTTACACTTAAATGGCCTATCTGAATAGAGAAAGATAGCAATTTATTGATTTTATTACTTATTTTTATACTGGAGAGATAATTGCATTATATTGTAAGCATGTAGAAATAAGTCAGCTTGAATTAAACTCGAAATAATTTTATGAGGAAAAGTTTGTGAAATTGAGAAAAACAAAAATTATAGTGGCCACATGTGCGGTTGTGATCACCTTAAGCCTCGCGACTACTGCTCAAGCTGCAATAATGTCGGTCCTTGTAGGTACAAGTGGTGGCGATGACAATATTACGGCAGTAAATACACTAATAACAAATAATCCCAATTCAATTCCGGGCCTATTTGCAGTAACCGATCTCGATCTTAAGATTGACACACCGGCCATGGCAGGGCTAGGAATGAGCGGCGCGAATTACTCGATAGATAGCGTAGGTGCCATGGGCACTTGGAAGACCGATGGAGCTCCCGTCCACTATTATAGTATTAAAGGTGGTAACAACTTTGCTCTGTATTTTTCAGTAGCTGGTTTAACATCCGATATGTGGGACACTTCTGTAATTCCTAATGGAGGTGGAAAAAGCCCTGCTCTCTCCCATATTAGTTTCTGGAAACCAGTGCCAGAGCCTTCAATAGTAGCTTTATTCGCTCTTGGGCTCTTGGGGCTGGGGCTTTCTCGTCGTGGAAAACGCAACTAGCACTAAACAAACAAGATAGATATTAAAGCCATCCAATAGAGGTGGCTTTTTTATGGGCGTCCGCTTTGGGTTGCGGTTTCAACCGATCGACGCAACACATCGGTTAGATCGTTCTGCAGGCATTTCAAAGTTTAACGTTTTTCGAGGTCGTTCGTTGAGTCGCCTTGCTACGGCATTCAGTTTCACTTGTGACACATCCGACAGATCCAAGCCTTTCGGGAAATACTGCCTCAACAGACCATTGGTATTCTCATTGGAGCCACGCTGCCAAGGTTGCTGAGGATCACAGAAGTACACCTTGATGTCGGTCGCCAAGGAGAAGCGTTTTTGTGTTCAGCCATTTCCTTACCGCGATCCCAGGTGAGCGACTTGTAGAGTTCCTGGTGTAAATTGTGCGCATGCTTGACCAAGGCGTTGATCACCGTCTCGCTGTCCTTACTGTCAACCTTGGCCAACATGACGAAACGTGTATGACGCTCTTCCAGTGTGGCGATCTGGCTGTTGTCGCTGCCAAACAATAAATCGCCTTCCCAGTGCCCCGGTACAGCGCAGTCCTCAACTAAGGCCGGTCGCTCTCGGATTGATATCGTATCGGTAATCCTGCCACGGTCATCGGTCTTCTGCGAGTTGTGGCGAGAGCGTCGCATCACGCGTGCGCGCCTTCGATGCTGCAACAGCTCTTTCTTCAAGGCGCCACGCGCCTGAATGAAGAGGCTCTTATCGATGGTTTCATGTGACACCTGGTTGTGCTCGTCCCTCGAATAGGTGCGCTTGAGCCAGCCGGCGATCTGTTCTGGCGACCACTCTAACTGAAGTTTCCTGGCCACGATCTGTGCCAGCGCGCGGTTCTCTGCCAGTTTACAGATCTTCGGGCGTTTTGCCCGATCCCAGGCCGCCTGGTCGCCCTTGCTGGCCCGGTAACGTTGATGGCTACCATTGCGTCGTATCTCACGACTAACAGTGGATGGGGCTCGCCCCAGCATTGCTGCAATCGACCGGATCGAGCAACCAGCAACCAAACCTCGAGAGATCTCTTCGCGTTCGGCTAATGTTAGCGCCAATTGCGATCGTTGACGTGGTGCCGGGCGTATTCCTCCGGTCTCTGCCAAAATACCTTGGATCGACGAGTGATATTGGTCAAAAAGCCGAGCAATCGAGTGCAGGGTATCGCCTTGTTGCCAGCGGTCCCACATCAACGCCTTCTGTTTTTCGGTGTAATATATTCTCGGTCATTGCTTCATTATCAACATCCTCCTCTTTGTCACTAGAGATTAGATGTTGCATCGACCGATTGAGTCCACAGCCGTCAGCAGAAGTTGATTTTTGTTATCTGAGTGTCTGTTTTGGCGAATTACATATTCAGTAAACTAACAGATACCATCTCAAATGAAATGGTCAAGCTCGTGTGATTGAAAGGCAGCTGTGCGCTAATGCTGCAGTGGATCTGATGATTAGTGGGCTTTACTGTGACGTGCAAATACTACCCGCAAAATAGCTACGAAAAATACTGCGATTAGAATCACTAGAATGGCTTTTATCTTATCCATACCCCGGACCTGGATTACCTAATAGAACGGTAACAAGTACGGTCTTCTAGCGCATCACCCAAACAGAGTAAATCCATGGAGTTTGCAGGGTATTTGTGTGGATCACTTCACATTGCTGACATAAAACTCGGCTCAGTCTCCTTTGATTGTAATTTGTTCTTTGGCTACACGAAGCCTTTTGCCGTCTATGAATACTTCCGTGAAATCGTCTCCAGGAGGATTATCGATTGAATCGTTACGGGATTGTTCATATCGCGAAATCTTTTGTGCGAGAGACTTTTTCAGTTGCTGCTCGTGAGCTTCCCTGCGTTTTTCCTCTCTGTGTTTCTTCGATATCCAGTCAATCATAAAATTCTGTGTCGATTAAAGATAAGCGCATCAGGCTGACCATAATTAATAGAGCTGCCCCGCGCATCACTCGTTTGAGTTAAATCGTTCAATGTGTGACATTGTTACAACTGTTCCGGGTTCCGGGTAAACTAACCAGGTTTTTTCTGGCTCGCACACCAGGTTAACGAGGATAAGACCCCCATGCCCCACTCGACTTATCTCCCCGAAAGGATGGGTTCGGCGACGGTCGAACCGAGCGGTTGTTTCGAGGCTGGCTCCTACCAGGAGTTCACGCTTAGTTACACTGCCGGGTACTTCGGTATCGACGATACCGGCTCGATCAAAATCGTGCACCGGTTTGCCTCCGACATGGGTAAGCCCCAGTTCAATAATCCCACCGCTGCCAATTACGTCACCGCCGAAGCCACCAACGGCGCTATTCTGCACATCGAATACGACATGAAACGCAACATCCGCCCCTGGGATAAAACCCTGTATATCAAGGTGGTAAGGGGATTCCTGCGCGAGGGCGATCAAATCATCGTGCGTTTTGGCGACCGTCGCCAGGGATCGCCCGGTATGCGTATCCAGACCTTTTGCGAAAAGACTTTCGAATTCAAGGTACTGGTCGACGCGATAGCGACCTATAACTATGTCGAGTTGCCACAACAACCCGAGATCGAGATCGTCCCCGGCCCGCCGGTACTCTACAAAGCCATATTGCCCACGCTGCGGCGACAACAGGAGGGTTTCCGGCTTTGTATCAAGGGCGAAGATCGTTGGGGCAATCCTTCCAACCTTTGCGACCTGAACCTGAAGCTGCGCCCCAACATGAGCGTCACTGGCCTGCCCGATTCGGTAGCGCTTGTGAAAGGCGAGTTCACGCGAATTATCGAAGACCTCCGTGTCGCTGACACCGGCGATTTAATGATCGAGTTGCTCGATGCCAGTAACGATCTCGTCGCAAAATCCAATCCTTGCCGATTTGTCGCCGATGCCGGCTTGCTGCCCTACTGGGGGGACTTGCACGGCCAGTCAGAGGAAACCATCGGGACCAATTCCGCACGTGATTTCTACGAGTTTGCGCGCGACAAGGCATTTCTCGATATCTGCGTGCACCAGGGTAACGACTTTCAAATTACGAACGATTTCTGGCAGTGGTTGAATGAGCTTTCTGCCGAATTTACCGAGGATGGGCGTTTCATTGTTTTCCCCGGCTGGGAGTGGTCCGGGAATACCGGGCTTGGTGGCGACAGAAACGTGTTGCACCTGCACGAGGGCCGTCAAATTCACCGCTCTTCGCACGCGCTGGTGGATGACTTGTCGGATGTCGATACCGATGCAACCTCGGCCAGTGACTTGTTCGAGGCGTTAAAGGATGAGGATTGCACGGTATTTGCTCATATCGGCGGACGTTATGCCGATATCAAGGTTGCGCATGATCAACGCATCGAGAAAGGCGTCGAGGTACATTCCGCCTGGGGGACCTTCGAATGGCTGGTGCACGACGCCTTCGAGCAGGGTTACCGCGTTGGTATCCTGTCGAATTCGGATGGGCACAAGGGGCGCCCCGGCGCATCACACCCGGGCTCGACCAGCTTCGGTGCTTACGGTGGCCTGACCTGCGTTCTGGCACCCGAGTTTACGCGTGCGGGCATAATGCAGGGTTTACGCAAACGACATCACTACGGCACCACCGGTAGCCGTGTCCTGCTGGATACCCGGATTGAATTCGCGAACGAGGCCGAGCTGTTCGCTGACGATCCACGACTGGGTGATGTCGACTCCGAGATGGTGCGTACCGCGATGATGGGCGACATCCTGCAAACCTCGGAGGACCAGGTAAGGTTCACCATCGACGTACACAGCGCGGCACCCATCGAACGCATCGATATCCGCAATGGGCTTGATACCCTGGAAGTGTTCCGGCCATACACGGAAGCCGAACTCGGCAAGCGTATCCGCGTGGTCTGGGAAGGTTCCGAGTATCGCGGCCGCGGCCGTGAAACCCTATGGGACGGATATGCCGAGCTCAGCGGCAATAGTTTCGACGCGCTGGCCCCGATCAACCATTACAACATCGACCGTCGTTTCGAACAAACTGCCGCCGGGCGCGTCGAGTGGAGCGCACTCACGACGGGTGGATTTGGCGGCTTCGAAGCGGTATTGCGGGAACGCGATCAAGGTACCTTGCGCATCGACACCGCTCTGGTGCAGCAGGAAATCGAGATCCAGGATATTGGACGCGATGAGCTCATCTTCGCCAACGGCGGCATCGAGCGTCGTATTCGCGTGTTCAGGCTACCCGACCATAATCCCCATTATGCATTGAAAATTGAACGCGAAATCGAGCTGGTCGCACAGCGCGATAACCCGCTTTATGTCCGCGTCACTCACGAGGATGGGCATTACACCTGGTCCAGCCCGATATACCTGATCCGATAACCAGCCACCTTTTGGACCCTTTTTAAGCCAGCAAACCCGGATTTTTTCGATATTTTCGGTACTGGGTCACATTCACGGTATGATTGATCAAAAAATTGGCTGAAGCCGTGTTATTACCGACATTTGTGCTATTTTTATTAGGTTCCAAACCACCAAATCTAATAAATGACCGAAGCCAATATTGAATCAGTCGAAATCGATCTGGAGCCTTTCGAGGACGATACCACCACGAATTTTTCCGATAACGAGCAGATTCCAGTCGAACACATCAACTTCGAGTTCGAGCAGCTCAGCAAACCTCATGGCATCCATCGGCAGTTCACTATTTTCAACGACACGCACTGTTATCAATCGGTCAAAATAAAGCACCAGCGCAAGTACAAGTTTCGTATCGATCTCGCTTACCTGGACCCCCGGCCGTTTAGAATCCGCATCAAACCCTGGAAATGGTTATATGCGAGCCTGGCATTGCTGGGGCTCGATGTGGCATTGATACTTACCGGCTGGCTCGACACCTCGTCGATCAATTTTTTCGGCATTTTCACGGCGGTTACCGTGGTAGCGGTCATGTGTCTGCTGGCATTTTTCTACTATTCCCGTGACAAGGTCATTTTCCGCAGCCAGTATGGCAGGATTAAACTGGTGGAATTGATCAACAAGAACCCTGACAACGCCAGGTTTCGTAGTTTTGTCAATAAATTCGTCGTGCAGATCAACAAGAGCAAAACTGCCAAGGGCCTGAATCAGAGCAAGCTCCTGGCGCTCGAATTGCGGGAACTGCGCCGCCTCAAGGATGAAGCCATCGTTCCCGAAGTTTCCTACGAAAAAGCCAAGCAGGTAATCTTCAAGCACGAGGCTTTCAGCGCCAACGATTGACAGGCCTTTGTTTCGGTTGGCTTTCAAGCCCTTAATGTCATTACCGGCGTTGAACTTTGGTGTAATATAAACGTTTTAGCCAGCGTTTTATCTATGCACCTGGACCCACTCACCGCGATCTCCCCAATCGATGGCCGTTATGCGGCAAAAACCGGGGGGCTGCGCGACATCTTCAGTGAATATGGACTGATCTATCATCGTTTAGTGGTCGAGATCCGCTGGTTCCAGTGCCTGTCCCGAACTCCCGACATAGACGAAGTCCCGGAGTTCTCGAAATCTGCAAACGCGTTGCTGGAGTCGATCATTGAAAATTTCGATGTTGCCCAGGCGCAGCGCATCAAGGAGATCGAGAAAACCACCAATCACGATGTCAAGGCAGTAGAGTATTACCTGAAAGAGCAGGTCGCACAAAACGCCGAGCTTAACCAGGTCTCGGAGTTCATTCATTTCGGTTGTACCTCGGAAGATATCAACAACCTGTCCCATGCCTTGATGCTGAATAAGGGTCGCGAGCAGGTTTTCCTGCCGATGGCGAACGAGATACTCGATATGATAACCGCGCTGGCGCATCAACATGCGGCGATCCCGATGATGAGTCGTACCCACGGACAGCCCGCATCGCCGACAACGCTGGGTAAGGAGTTTGCCAACGTGGCTTATCGCATGCGGCGTCAGCTAAACCTGATAGAGTCAATCGAAATGCTTGCCAAACTGAATGGTGCGGTGGGCAACTATAATGCGCTGTTAAGTGCCTATCCCGACAGTGACTGGCCGGCGATCGCCCGGCAATTCGTCGAATCGATGGGGCTTGCGTGGAATCCCTATACCACCCAGATTGAACCGCATGACTATATCGCCGAATTATTTGATGCCATGGCGCGATTTAATACCATTCTGATTGATTTCAGTCGGGATATCTGGAGTTACATCTCGATCGGTTACTTCAGGCAGCGGGCCATCGAGGGCGAAGTTGGATCATCGACGATGCCACACAAGGTTAACCCGATTGATTTCGAGAATGCCGAGGGTAATTTCGGTATCGCTAATGCCCTGTTTCATCACCTGTCCCAAAAATTGCCCGTTTCCCGCTGGCAGCGCGACTTGACGGATTCGACCGTGTTGCGCAATCCCGGCACCGGTATCGGTCACGTCATCATCGCGCTGGATTCATTGAAGCGTGGTATCGACAAGCTCGAAGTGGATGGCGATGCCATTGCCACCGATCTCGACCAGAACTGGGAGGTGCTTGCCGAACCGATCCAGACCGTCATGCGGCGTTACGGTATCGAGCAGCCTTATGAAAAACTCAAGGCCCTGACTCGCGGACAAAAAATCGACGCCGACGCGATACGCCGGTTCGTCGATTCGCTCGATATACCGGAGAGTGCCAGGCAGGAACTGATCAAGCTATCTCCCGCCAGCTATATTGGCAATGCCACCGAGCAGGCAAAGAAAATCTAAATCAGCATGTGGCAATTAAAGGATTTTGACAGCGAAACTTTTATCAGCCGCTATTGGCAGAAGCAGCCCTCGGTTTTCCGTGGCGCCCTGGTAAACCAGGCGGATCGACTCGAGTCACCGGTAAGCCCGGAGGAACTCGCCGGGCTTGCCTGTGAAGAAGACGTCCATTGTCGACTGGTCATCGAAAAGGACGGCTCCAGCCCCTGGCAACTGAACTACGGTCCCTTCGAGGAACAGGATCTTCTGAACTTGCCTGAAACGCATTACTCGCTGCTGGTATCGGAATGCGAGAAGTGGTTTCCCGAGCTCACCGACCTGCTCGACCAGTTTCGATTTATCCCGGACTGGCGTATCGATGATTTGATGATCAGTTATGCGCCCGCCGAAGGCTCGGTCGGGCCCCACGTCGACGAATACGATGTGTTCCTGCTGCAGGTATTGGGATCGAGACGCTGGCAATTCTGTGAGACCCCTACCCGGCAACCGCAACTGATTCCAGACCTCGAACTTGCCATCCTGCAGGAATTTGAACCCGATCAGGATATCGTTCTTGTGCCCGGTGACATGCTGTACCTGCCACCCGGTTATGCGCACCACGGCATCGCAGTCGATCGCTGCCTGACTTACTCGATCGGATTCCGGGCGCCCACCGCAACCAGCGTGCTTGAAGCTTTTGCCCTGCAAACAGAGCGCGATGGCTCCGGTCTTAAGCGCTACGGTGACGCCGACCTCGAACTTGACCGCCACCACGCTGAAATTACCGATGTCGAGATTGAACGATTGCAATCCCTTGCTACCGATCTATTGCAGCAACCGGGGGGCGTCTGGCGCGATGTGGTTGGAAAAATGCTTTCCGATAGTCCCGTTGAGCCGCCGCTTGATGATGATCAACCGGTCTACGTATCTGACTTGCTATCCTGTACCTGGTTTCGACATCCCGAAACCCGGATGTTCTATCATCAGGCGGAGCAAAACATTACGCTATATTACAATGGAAAATCTCGCGAATTGCCGCAAGGCCCGGATATACTCGAACACTTGCAGCAGTTATGCGACAACCGGGAATGGTCGACTGAACTGATCAACGCATGCATCAAGATAGAACCCATGGAGAGCCTGCTGATCGAGCTTGCATCAAGCCAGGCGATCCTGCCTATTAATGACTAAATTACGTAAAATTCAATAAGATATGAGCGATAATTCAAGTATATTGTTAGAAGGGCGACAGGACTGTCGGGAAGCGGCAAAAATCCTCATTCTCGGATCCGTCGGGCGTGTTTACCTGATCACCCAGCACCTCGAGCCCGAGCTCTATAACGACGCCGAAATTTACGACCACCTGTCGCAACTGGCGGTCAATAACCGTAACACCGATATCCGCATTATCACGCACGATACCCGTGTCGCCGCAAACCAGGGTCATCGACTGATACATCTCGCCCAGCAGCTCCCGACGTTTGTCCAGATTCGTACCACGGTTACCCCGGAACACCGGAAATTTCGCGAAAGCTGGCTGATCTCCGATGACAGCGCCTACATGCGTATCCGCAATCCCGAGCGTTTCGAAGGCTATTACGAAATCGACAATAAGCTTGAATGCAGGTCCTATTACGACGGTTTCATGGAAATGTGGGAAACCTGCGAGCAGGACCAGAATACACGGCGACTCAGCCTCTAAAAGGACATTATCGGTCCAGCCACGTTGCTACGGGGTGGTTAGACTTTTTTGTGCCAGCCATTCACGGTTGAACAGACTCGATCGGTACTTGCCACCGCCGTCACACAGCACGGTCACAACGGTATGTCCCGGACCGAGTTCGCGAGCAACTTCTAGAGCGCCACAAACGTTGACACCGGAACTCGAACCCAGAAATAAGCCCTCTTCATGCAACAATCGATAGACCATGTCGACGGCGTCCTGGTCGGCGATCTGTAGCGCCCTGTCAATCCGGGCACCATCCAGGTTGTCCGTGATGCGACTGTTACCGATGCCCTCGGTAATGGAGGTTCCCTCACTCATAGTCGCGACTCCTATCGTTATAAAGCTGTAGAGCGCGCTGCCAATGCAATCCAGCAGTACCAGCTGGATATCTTCTCGTTGCTGCTTGAGATATTTTGAAACGCCGGCGATTGTTCCACCGGTACCGACCGCACAGACGAAGGCATCCACCCTGCCCCCGGTTTGTTGCCAAATCTCGGGCCCAGTCGATTCGTAGTGAGCGAGCCGATTGGCAGTATTATCGAACTGGTTTACCCAGACCGCCTTTTTCAGCGACTCGGCGAATCGACCGGCCTGCTTTTGATAGTTCATCTCGTTCGCATAGGGCACCGTCGGTACAACTCGCACGTCAGCTCCCAGCGTGTTGAGAATTTCGACTTTTTCCGGCGACTGGTTGTCCGGCATGAAAATGACACAGGAATAGCCGCGCGCATTGCAAATATGGGCCAGACCAATACCGGTGTTTCCGGCAGTACCCTCAACGATGGTGCCGCCAGGCTGTAACAGACCACTACGCTCGGCCTCGCGAATCATCCACCAGGCGGCACGATCCTTGACCGAACCACCCGGATTCATGAACTCCGCCTTTCCGAGAATGTCGCAACCGGTTGCTGCAGACATCGCTTGTAAACGAATCAGCGGCGTATTACCGATTGCTCCGACAAAACCGTCGCACACCTTCATTGGTGCTTACCCTGCGTCAAAGTAGAGAAAGCATAATCATTTATTGCCTGATTGCCCAGTTGTCGCGGGCATTCAGGGCTGCAACGGCTGTTGACTGGACTGCGCAGGCATTAAAAATCAGCCGCAGGTAGCAGTATGGTTACGATACCGCGGTTCAGTAATTCACTGGAGCCGATACCGGTACCGGAAGGCCAAGCTCCACCATAACCCGGCGCAGACGGTCGGGGTAGTCGGTGATAATGCTATCGACTCCCATTTCAATCAGCTCGTGCATGCGGCTGGTTTCATTAACCGTCCACACGCTTACCGATAATCCCAGGTCATGGGCTAACTTTATCGACTCGGCATCGACTTCCCGGTGGAAGGCAGACCAGACATCACCCCCGGCCGCTTTGATCGCACGCGCCGCACTGCCGTCGAAGTTATCCACGTCGAGTCCGTTAAGCCAGGGTGAAGACCCGTCGACACCCGTTTGCAGGTTACTCATCCAGCGCTGGTTAACCGTCAGGTAGGAAGTCGTGATTTCCGGGGCCAGATCCTGCACTTCCCTGAGTGCAC
Source organism: Gammaproteobacteria bacterium (assembly GCA_029862005.1). NCBI lineage: Bacteria > Pseudomonadati > Pseudomonadota > Gammaproteobacteria > Gammaproteobacteria bacterium. The sequence goes on from JAOTYD010000010.1 coordinate 77,764, forward strand.
GCCAGTCAAATGATTGCAGCACGACGCGGTCTTCCATTTGGTAACGACGCACCTCGTCGATTACGGCCCGCACGAACTGCCCGGGCGGAAATGTCAGCTCCGGTCGCTCAGGATTGATTTTGACCTCGATATTAAATCTGACTGATTGACTGCCGGATTTGTTAACCAACTCGAATACTTCGCCCAATGTTGGTACCGAAGTTCCGTCAACTGGCTGTTGCCCTGGATATCGCTCGGCATACTCGCTGGCTGGGTTCAGGCGTCCGACATCATAGGATTTTACCGTCGCGAGCGTCATTGAATGAATCGTGGGACTGCTTTGCACGAGCCACTCTCCATTGGGATAGCGTGCAATTTCCGGCTCCAGGCGCAGATTGTGGCTAACCACGACCCGGGAGTCCGCGGTAACCGCAAGATCCAGTTCCAGGGTCGTCACACCGATGGCGAGGGCTTTCGCAAATCCGGGTAAAGTATTCTCCGGCATCAAGCCGCGCGCACCCCGGTGGCCCTGCAAGTCGAAGCCATGGGCCATTGATGTCAAACCGGTTAATGCAACAACAAGACCCGTTCCTACTATCTTTGCGGTCCAGCTTTCTATCTGGATTGGTGCCAGTATCCTATCCACTAACTGTTATTTTTTTTATCCAGCTGCCGTGTGAAGAGCCTGACTTCTTCGAAGTCTGAACTGCGCCGCATTGGCGGTAAGCTATCGAGCATGCCCCTGCCATAAGCCTTTGTATTGAGCCTATTATCGCAGAGCACCACGATTCCCCGGTCGCCCACATCGCGAATCAGCCGACCGACTCCCTGGCGCAGGCTGATGGTCGCCTCCGGAACCTGCACCTCGACGAAGGCATTACCACCGTTCTGATTGACCTGCTGTATGCGTTTTCGATAAACCGGGTCGTTTGGTGCTTTGAATGGCAACTTGTCGATGATCACGCAACGCAGTTGGTCGCCCTTGACATCGACCCCTTCCCAGAAACTGCTGGTTCCAAGCAGTACCGGATTTTCAGTTTTAATGAATTGCAGCAACAGTTCGTTGCGCTGCAGCTCCCCCTGTACCAGCAGCGGGTAATCGGTATGTTTGCGCAGGTATTCCGCGGTCCAGGTCAACATTCGATAACTGGTAAACAGGATAAAACAACGACCCTGCATCAACTCGATAAGATCGAGGCATAATTCACCGAAACACTGTGCAAAGCGATCATCGGATGGATCGGGTAAATGCGTCGGCAGGTAAAGCATCGCCTGCTGCGGGTAGTCGAATGGGCTGTCAAAGCTGGCACAGTCGATTCCGTTCAATCCGAGGCGCTCGGTATAGAACCTGAAGGACTGCTGCGAGCTGAGCGTGGCCGAGGTAAAAAATACCGAGGCAATAGTGGCCGCTTCGAGCTGCTCGCGAAACTCGTTTGCTACTTCCAGTGGCGACTGCACGAGGCGAAAACTGCGCTCGTTCAGTTCGTACCAGCTCACCCGGTTATCGACCGGTTCGAGAAAACTGGCCAGGGCGAGCTTGAGCATTTGCAAGCGTCGATGGCAGACCGCGAGTTCCTTGCCCCGTCTGGCCATAGGCTCGAGTTCATCGTCAAGTTCATCAATCGATTGCTGCAGTGAAGTGACTGCCTGTTGAATTGCGGGCGCATTCTGGACACGCTCCCACTCCCCTTTCTGTGCAAAAGGACGCAACGCCAGCATCAGGTCGGCAGCACTTTTTGCCAGCTTGCCGCTGTGCTTCTTTAACGTTTTTGACTCGGCAGCTTCGGTTACCTCGGCTTCCGTGATATCCCGGCAAAGGTTATCGATCTGGCGCATCGTGATTTGCTGACCATAAAAATTTCCTGCGATCTCCGGCAGTTGATGTGCTTCGTCAAATATCAACACATCGGCCTCGGGTAGCAGTTCCCCAAAACCGTCCTCCTTCAGGGCCTGGTCCGAAAAGTACAGGTGATGGTTAATGACCACGATGTCAGCATCCATCGCGCGCTTGCGTGCCTTCAGCACAAAGCACCGATCTATTTCAGGGCATTCGCCACCGAGGCAGTTTTCGGCATTTGAAGTCGCGTAATACCACAGGCTATCGTTTTCCGGGATATTGGCGAATTCACCGATATCCCCACTGTCGCTCACTTCGGCCCAGTCCGCCATGGCGCGAAAAACCGCCGCCATGTCGCGGCTTTTAAAGCGATCCTGTGTGCGATATTTTTTTAACCGCTGCAGGCAGCAGTAATTGCTACGACCTTTCAACAGGGCAACCTTTTTCGAGCTGACAATGGACTTGCGGATTAACGGAATATCTTTTTGAAACAGCTGGTCCTGCAGGTTGCGAGTCCCGGTCGATATAACAACCCTGGCATCGCTGAGGAAAGCGGGTACCAGGTATGCAAATGATTTGCCGATACCGGTACTCGCCTCGATCACTCTCGACTCGCCGAGCGCAATCGCTTCATCGATCAAATGCGCCATGCCAAGCTGGCTCGAACGCGGTTGAAAATCGTCGATATGTTCGGCAATGATGCCATCACTGCCGAGCACCGAGTCCACCTTCAATTCTGTCGCGAGTTCGCCCAATCCCTAACCCGGCTGGCACTTCGGCTTGAGCCGGTCGTTCGCAGAAATCAAGTCCTCGTCGAAGCTGCCGTAACTGTTCGATCGTTCGATCATCGCCAGGCAGCGATCATACTGTGCGTCCCGCCAATAGGTTTGTGCCAGGTAATGCCAGCTCCAGGCGTTACGCGGCTGAATCTTGATCGCACGTTGCAGGTAATCGACAGCCAGCTGGTACTGTTCCCCGTTAAGCGCGGCAAGCGCCTGGTTCTGCAATTCGGTGACGGGTCGAACCTCGAGCTGGCTGACCTCGATATCATCCTGGTATCGATTGGGTGGTTTGTGTGGAATACTGCAGGCCGTCGCAACCGACAGGATTGACAGTATCGCCACGCGACAAAGCAAACGAGGGGTAATTGCTACTGGCATCGAGAGCGTGCGGTTGGAACCTGGTCTTTGGGAAACGGTAACAATACACTAATTTCGCAGGATTTACGGGTAATTCCGCCGTTGGCCGGATTGATATGATGCCAGCTGAGACTATCGTCCCGGCTAATCTTGAATGACTCAAATCCCTGTAGTTCCATGATGTCCGACCAGACCTTCAATGCGCCCGATGATCCGGTCAGGTTGATCGGCCCATTATCATCGCGACCCAACCACACCACGGTCAGCAACCGGCTCGAAAATCCAGCGAACCATGAGTCGCGTGCCTCGTTGGTGGTACCGGTCTTTCCTGCCAGCGTCTGTGCGGGAAATCGCTCGGCCAGGTATCCTGCAGTCCCGTTTTCGGTGACGCCGATCATCGCACGCTGTACCTGGATCATGCGGGCCTGGTCAAATAACTTGTGTGACTCGAGCGGCACCCGTTCCAGGGTCTGGTTGTCATGATCGGTAACGCTCCTGATCGTTGTTAACGGCGTGAAGTAGCCATTATTGGCGATCACCTGGTACATCTGCGACACTTCGTAAGCCGACATCGACGTGGTGCCCAGTAACATTGAGGGATAAACCACGTCGTGCTTTAGCAATTTGATCCGCGCCAGGTTCTCGGCCAGCGCTTCGAGTCCACCCGATACGCCAAGCTGGACAAACGGCAGGTTGTACGAGTGGACGAAGGCCTCGTAAAGGCTCATTTCACCATGCAGTTCGCGATCGTAATTGCGCGGCTCCCAGATTTTGCCATCCGACTGCTGAATGCGAATCGACTCGTCTTTAACCTTGCTGGCCAAAGTCAGGCTGTCTCCAAGCAGGCTGTAGAGTAGTAGCGGTTTGATCAGTGATCCGATCGGGCGCTGCGCCATGAGTGCCCGGTTAAATCCTGGAAAATCGGTCGTTCGATCTCCAACCAGCGCCTGGATATCGCCATTGAGATAATCGGCAATTATGACTGCAGCCTGCAGCTCAGGCTGACTAAACCGACCCAGACCGCGGGTTAATCCAAGTTCGAGATTTTGCTGCAACAACGGGTCGAAGGCGGTAAATACGCGCAGACCACGTCGCGCCAGCTCAGCACTGGAGTAGCTCGACTGCAGCTGGCGTTTGACCAGGTCGAGGTAAGCCGGAAACGGGTTTATACCCGGTAACTTATCGACAATGCCGAGCGGAGCGTCTAACGCGCTGGAATATTCTTCCTCACCCAGCAATCCCTGTTCAAACATGATTTTGAGTACCAGGTTGCGTCGAGACACTGCGGTATCGGGTGATGTAAACGGATTGTAACGTGACGGGCCCTTGACCATGCCGACCAGCAGGGCCAGGTGCTGCGTCTCGAGGCTATCGACGCTGCGCCGAAACAGCATCCGGCTGGCCTGGGCAAATCCGTGGATGGCGATGCGCTTTTGTTGCAGCACAAACACTTCGTTGACGTAGGCGGTGATAATCGCGCTTTTACTGAAACGGATTTCCAAAATCATCGCCATGAAAGCCTCGTTAATCTTCCGCAGCAGCGTTTTTTCCGGTGTCAGAAACAGGTTCTTGGCTAGTTGCTGAGTAAGCGTACTGCCACCCTGCACGGCCCTGCCTGCTTTCAAATTTGCCAGGGTTGCGCGCAGTATCGCCATCGGGCTCAGGCCCCAGTGCTGGAAAAACTGGCGATCCTCAACCGCAATCAGGGTATCGATCAATTGTTCTGGAACCTCGTCCTCGGCCAGCAGCAAACGATCTTCATCATTGTCCGGGTAGTAACTACCCAGGATCACGGGTGGTAATCGAAACAAGTCCAAATTTTGGCTGCTGTTCGAGTCGACCAGCCCCGAGATCCGCCCCTGATCAAAAAATATCTGTACCAACCTTGCTTCCTGGTACTGCGTGCCGAAATCAAATGGACGGGCATAGACTTCAAGGGATTCTCCCAGCAGACGATACTGGCCGGGTATGGGTTCGGATTTAACCATCAGGTAACTCGATAGTTCGAGCTCGTAAATCAGCTGTTCCCGTGTTAGCGCCAGGTTGGGATAAAGCTCCTGCGCTCTGGCAAAAACACGCGACGGGATGGCCCAGGTATCACCCTCGAAACGACCGTTGATCAAGTGATTAAGATAACCAAGGTAGATGGCAAACGCCGATACCAGGACCAGTGCCCCGACCAGGCGGTAGTGCCTCCGCTGTCGGCGCCTGGCGGATTTCGCTTTTTTGCGTTTTGGTTTGGGTGGCATCGCGGCGCCGCTTAAGCCCGGCGACTACCCGGTTTTCCGTTTCGCTTTTACCGCTTCAGCGAGTTCATGCAACAACATCTCGGAATCCTCCCATCCAATACAGGCATCGGTAATGCTTTGACCGTAGGTCAGTTTGGCGCCCGCCTTGAAATCCTGCCGACCTTCAAACAGGTGGGACTCAATCATCAGGCCGAAAATATTATCCTGGCCAGTTTTAATTTGATGGATGATGTCACGGCAAACCTCGATTTGCTTATGAAACTGTTTCTGACTGTTGGCGTGACTGGTGTCGATCATCAGGCGCGGATTCAGGCCCGATGATTCAAGTTTTTCGGTCACTGCAGCCACGCTGACACGATCATAGTTCGGACGGTCACTACCACCGCGCAGAATGACATGGCTGTACTCATTACCGGCAGTCGTGAAAATAGCCGAATGCCCTTGCAGCGTGATCGAGATAAAGTGATGCGATCCCTGGGCTGCTCGCATCGCGTCGATTGCGACCTGCACACCGCCATCGGTACCGTTCTTGAAACCCACCGGGCAGGAAAGACCCGATGCCAGTTCACGATGTCCCTGGCTCTCGGTCGTGCGGGCGCCGATCGCGCCCCAGGAAACCAGGTCGGAAATATACTGCGGACTGATTAAATCAAGATACTCGTGACCTGCCGGCACACCCTTTTCGGCGAGGCTTAGCAACAGTTCGCGCGCCTTGCGCACGCCCTTGTTGATATGGAAGCTGCCGTCCAGGTCGGGATCGTTGATCAGGCCTTTCCAGCCAACCGTGGTGCGGGGTTTCTCAAAATAAACCCGCATGACGATTATCAATTCGTTGTTGAGTTCTTCCATTAGCTTACTCAACCGGTCGGCATACTCATGCGCAGCCTTGGTGTCGTGTATCGAGCAGGGTCCGATGATTACCACGAGGCGGTCATCCTTGCCGTCCAGCACGTCGTAAATCTGCTGGCGTGTTGTCGTAACCGTATTCGCAGCCAGCTCCGACAGGGGTAGATCCTGCATCAGGGCCTCGGGCGTCTGAATTTCCTTGGTGCCGATAATACGCAGGTCTTTGGTTTGGGGCATCGTCATGTTGAGTGTTTTCCGGTGCAGCTATCTACTTGAAAAAAGGCGGTATTCTTATCTATTGAACGCTCAAATACCAGCAGTAAATGATTCCAGCAGACCCTGGGTTTGCTCTGTCTTCAAACGCGGACCGAACTGGGTAACGATCTTTGCCGAGGCCAGCGACGCAAGATTCCCCGCCTGGTGAAAACTCATGCCCTCGCACAGCCCGTACAGAAAGGCGCCCGCAAACATGTCGCCCGCGCCCAGTGTATCGATCGCCTGCACCTGTACCGGTTTTATTTCGATTAAGGCAACCCCGTCGAACAGCAAGGCGCCGTCCTTGCCCCGGGTGATTGCGAAACTGCGGGATATCTTCTTGAACAATTGCAGCGCCTCGTCAAGGCTGTCAGTACCGGCCAGCTCCCTGGCTTCATCATCGTTGGCAAACAACAGGTCGACGCGATCGCCGATCATGGCCTCGATCGAATCGCGAAAAAATTTGACCATGTTCGGATCCGAAAGGGTCAGCGAGGTTTTGATTTCCCGGCTTTCAGCGATTCGGCGCGCTTCGATAGCGGCATCACGAGTATTTTCGGAGCTCGCCAGGTAACCTTCGATATAAATGTACTCAGACTGTTTTATGGCTTCGGTATCGATATCACTGCTATCGAGTTCGGCACTCACCCCGAGAAAGGTATTCATGGTACGATCCGCATCTGGGGTAACGAATACCAGGCATTTGCCGGTTACGCCGGTCGGTAGCGGTTTAAAATCAAGATTCGAGTTCACGCCTGAATCGTGCAGGTCCCGGGCAAAAATCTGTCCGGTCATATCGCTCGAAACGCGACAGTCGAGGTGAGTCCTGGCACCCATCTGGGCAAGCGCAATAATCGTGTTCGCCGCAGAACCTCCACAGGTCATGCTTTCGTGCGACTCCCCCAGCTGCGCGATCAGGCTGTTCTGGCGTTGTTCATCGATGAGCGTCATGACACCCTTTTCAATATTCATTTCCAGCAGCTGGTGGGGCGTGGCGTGGTACTCGATGTCGACCAGGGCATTGCCAATCGCGTATACGTCAAACTTCTTCATAAATGTCCTTTAATTCAGTGATTTACTCGAGGCAGTTTAATCGCCTTATCAGCTTGCTAGGATAATCTTTTGATTCGCCTGTGAAAACAAAATTAATCCCGAAATATTCGGTGTTTATCCTTTTCAAAGCGGCATAAAACGACTATATATACAGTTCGTTACAAGTCAAAACGGGGGTATTGATTAATGTATCGTATTGAAACCACCGACCCGATTACCGGCAAAACGCTGGAGCAATTAGTTGATATGCCTTACGTCATTGAAAACGACGATGACGACAGCCTCGTCATCTATTTCGAATCGGAAACCAACCGCGATTTATACCTGCAAAATCCTGCCGAACACAGGCTACAGCACCATAAAAGACAAAATAACAGCTGACCGTGTTTAGCGAGAAAAAGCCACCAAAAAAGTGGTTTTTTTTTCGATTATTACTATAGCTATATTAAATCAATTATATAAATAAAATTAACTTCATTTATATATTAGAATTGCTATGATGCGCTTCCGTTTCATTAATTAACCCAACTGGAGGCATCATGTCCCTGAAAGGATCTAAAACCGAACAAAACCTGAAAGACGCTTTCGCAGGTGAATCCCAAGCTAACCGTCGTTATCTTTATTTTGCTGCCAAGGCAGATGTTGAAGGCTTCAACGATGTCTCGGCCGTATTTCGTTCAACCGCTGAAGGTGAAACCGGTCACGCGCACGGGCATCTCGAGTATCTGGAAGAAGTTGGCGACCCGGCTACCGGCCTGCCCATTGGCAGTACCGAGAACAACCTCAAGGCTTCTATTGCCGGCGAAACCCACGAATACACCGACATGTATCCGGGTATGGCCAAGTCGGCCCGCGACGAAGGCTTTGACGAGATTGCCGACTGGTTCGAAACCCTGGCAAAAGCAGAGCGTTCCCACGCTAATCGTTTTCAGAAGGCCCTCGACAGTCTCGACGCTTAAGTTGCTTGGAATCCGGATCCTGCGGGATCCGGATTTCTTTCCAGGAAATTCCGATGGCAACTGAATCTCGCGAGGGTAGCCTCGAAGCGCCTACCCGACATCCACTGGGTCAAAATGACCCCGGCTTCTACGATGCGGACGCACTGTTCGAAGAGCTCGAGCGGGTGTATGACATTTGTCACGGCTGCCGACGCTGTGTCAGCCTTTGTAATGCTTTCCCAACCCTGTTTGACCTGGTCGATGAATCCGAGACTTTCGAAGTCGACGGGGTCGACAAGGCAGACTACTGGAAAGTGGTCGATCAGTGTTACCTCTGTGACCTCTGCTACCTGACCAAGTGCCCCTACGTGCCACCACACGAGTGGAACGTCGATTTTCCGCACCTGATGTTGCGCGCCAAGGCAATCGGGTACAAGCAGGGTCGCGCCAGGCTGCGTGACAAGATCGTGACCTCGACCGATCGCGTTGGCAGTCTTGCCAGCATTCCTATCGTCGTCAATGTGGTCAACGCGGTCAATAACAACGAACACGCGCGCGCATTGCTCGAATCGTCCCTCGGAATTGCTGCCGAGGCTCGTCTGCCTCGATATGACAGTAAAACCCTGAGCAAGCGTACCGCCAGGCACAAACCGGCCGATGTCGAGGTCCGGGCCACCGATAAAACTCGCGGCAAGGTCGCCATCTTCGCGACCTGTTACGGCGAATACAACGAGCCCCTGCTGGGCGAGGACCTGCTCTCCGTTTTCGAGCATAACGGCATATCCACGATGGTGGTAAAAAACACGGTTTGTTGTGGAATGCCGAAACTGGAGCTGGGTAATCTCGACGCTGTCGAGCGACTGAAAAACCACAACATCCCGCTGCTGGCCCGGCTGGTAGACGAGGGCTGGGATATTATTTCCCCGGTTCCTTCCTGCACGCTGCAGTTCAAGCAGGAACTGCCATTGATGTTTCCGCAGGACGAATCCGTGGCGAAGGTAAGAGACGCCTTCTTTGACCCCTTCGAGTATCTCGCGTTGCGCAACAAGGCAGGATTACTTAATACCGACTTCAAATACAGCATCGGCAAAATCAGCTACCACGTCGCCTGCCATCAGCGTGTGCAGCGGATCGGCATGAAAACACGTGACATACTGGAATTGATACCCGGTACCGAAATCGACACCATCGAACGCTGCTCAGGCCACGATGGGACCTATGCGATCAAGCAGGAATTTCACAAGACATCGATGAAGATCGCCAGGCCCGTGGTCAATCGCGTCCAAAAAGCAGAACCCGATGCCTACGCCAGCGACTGCCCGATGGCCGGGCACCATATTTCTGCCGGACTCGACGATGGCAGCAGCACCCAGCACCCTATCAGCCTGCTCCGCCAGGCTTACGGAATATGACTATGGAAATCACTATGAGTAATCCCATCACGCGCGACGATTTAATGAGCCTCGAACAGTATGCTGAAAAGCGTGGCGAGTTCCGCCAGCAGGTGTTATTACACAAGAAACACCGCCAGGTCGCTCTTGGAACAAACGCGACACTTTATTTCGAGGATCGACTCACCCTGCTCTACCAGATCCAGGAAATGTTGCGCATCGAAAAAGTATTTGAAGCCGACGGTATCAACGAGGAACTCGACGCCTACAACCCGCTGGTCCCGAGCGGCAGGAATTTCAAGGCGACTTTCATGATCGAGTATCCCGACCCCGTCGTTCGTGCCGCGCAACTCGAAAAACTGCTGGGTATCGAGGACCTGGTATGGATGCAAATTGGAGATCATGACAGGATCTGGTCAATCGCGGACGAAGATCTCGAGAGAGCTACCGATACCAAGACATCCGCGGTGCACTTCATGCGTTTTGAAGTCAGCGATGAAATGGCACAGGATTTGAAGTCGGGTGCGAAATGGCGTATTGGTGTCCAGCATGCCGTCTACACCTATGAAGTCGATATCGAAGGCGAAACCCGCGCTTCATTACTCAACGACCTCGACTAGGAATCGCCGGCGGAACCGTCAAACCAGGCACCCGATGAACTAGATACTCGTGCTTTTGCTTTTTGGATCGATCAGTACCAGGCGGGGTTTCTTGACCGCCGTTAAATCTCTTATGACATCAGCCGAGACGGGTTTGCAGTAATAGAATCCCTGCACCATGTCGCATCCCACGTCTGCCAGCAGGGAATCCTGTACTGATGTTTCCACACCTTCCGCGATCGTCATCAGTTCGAGGCCATGCGCCATTGTAATAATCGCCTCTACCAGGCGTCGATGACTGCTACTGACACCGATATCCCGTATAAAAGAGCGGTCGATCTTAAGCGTATTGACCGGGAATTCCCTGAGATAACTTAGGGCCGAGTAACCGGTACCAAAATCGTCGACTGCCAGCCTGATGCCCATCCGGCGAAACTCGGCCAATACATCCTTGATTCGTCGATCGTCATCCATCAACAGGGATTCGGTGATTTCCAGCAGCAGCTTGTCTGCCGGGAAACCGGTTTCTTCAAGTATCGATTCCATCTGCTTTTTGTCGAAACCACCTTTGAACTGGCGCATCGAAATATTCACCGCGAGATAAAAATTGGAATGCAGATCCTGTTTCAGCCACGGCACGGCTTCACCACAGGCCTGGCGCAATACCCACAGGCCGATTTCCTCGATTAACCCGGTCTCCTCTGCCACGGGAATAAACTCCGTTGGCAATATCAGGCCTCTCTTGGGATGCTGCCAGCGCAGCAGGGCTTCTACGCCAATCAGCGCGTGGTTACCGAGCTCGTATATGGGTTGAAAGTGAACCTCGAGTTCGTTCTGGGCCAGGGCCCTGCGCATATCCTTGTCGAGTTCAAGAAAATGTCGGGCCCGGTCGGTCATCTGCGACGTGAAAAAGCGAAACGTGTTGCGTCCCTGGTCCTTGGCCTCATACATTGCCATATCGGCATTTTTCAACAAGGTATTGGCATCCTCACCGTCATCCGGGCATATCGTAATGCCGATGCTGGCGCTGGAGTAAACCTCGTGACCATACAGTATGAAGGGCTCCGCCAGGTTCGCAAGAATGTTTTTTGCGATGATCGAGGCATGTATCTCGTCCGTCATATCGGGCAGCAGAACGGTGAACTCATCCCCGCCGAGTCGTGACACTACGTCGGTTTCACGAATCACGCTACCGATCCGGGACGCCACCTGCCTGATTAACTCGTCACCAAAATCATGACCAAGTGTATCGTTGATGGTTTTGAAACGATCGAGATCAATGAACATCAACACGGTGTGCCCCGGATTACGCCGGTTTCGCGAAACAGCCTCGTTCAAATGCTCAACGAAATTTAATCGATTCGGCAGGTCAGTCAGCGAGTCGTAGTTGGCCCGGTAACGAATCTGTTCCTCGCTGTCTTTCAGTGCCAGCACGCTCTTCTGCAATCGAAAGCCCAGCATGACCAGCCCCACGGTCATAATCGTCAGGACCGCGAGCGTCAATATCATGATATTACGAAAAGCATCGATCCTGTCTGCCTGCGCGGTCAGCACGTCGATCGCGGTTTTGCCCACTTTTAACAGCAGGATCTCGGCTTCCTCGTGCGCTTCCTTGGCTCGCAGCTCGGCCATTTTCAGCGTTTGCGCGGAAGTCGGCTCAAAATTGTAAAGTCCATCGGTCAACCAGTTATTGATATCGAAGATCGCGGGATTGAGCTTGGCATGTATCGCGGACACCCCCAACACGTCGGTAAATTTATAGTTCTCCCGAATAATATCGAGATAGTGCTTGATATCGTCGATCTGCCTGAGGACGATACTAAAATTGCCGGGTGCCTGGTTGGTGCGCGCGATCCCGATGCTCTGCACCAGCGTACCCATGTCACCGACGAGCACACGGACATCGCGCTCCTGTTTCGACAGTGTTATTGGCAATGCTTCCTCGATTTCGGAGAGCGTTCGCTCCACGTAGAAAATGACACTGGAGGTGCCGACCAGTAGCATCAGGACCAGCGAGATTGGAATCGCCGGTCGCGCCAGCAGTTTGTTAACCAGTTTTCTCATCAACCGGAACCTGACTGCGTAATTATCCTGCGAGATAAGCGCAAAACGGGTTACTCCACCAAAATGCCGATTTCATCATAAAAACGCCGGGCGCCAGGGTGTAGCGGCACCGTGATACCATCCATTGCAGTCTCGAGGGTGATATATCTTCCCTTGGCATGACCACCGTCCAGCAATTTTCGGGAATTCTGATTCCACAGGGTTTTGGTTATCTGGTAAATCGTTTCATCTTCCATTGTTGCCGCCACCAGCCATTGCGCGCCCACGCTCACCGTCTCGACTCTCGGGACCCCCGAATATACCCCAGCCGGGATGTCCGCTCGAGAAAAAAATCGATACTGGGATACGAGCTGGTCGGCTTCGGCGCCATCAATGGGGATCAGCGTTATCGTGGTATCTTTCGCCAGCTCGGCAACAGCGCGGGAGGGATAGCCGGCAACAATAAAAAAAGCATCCAGCTTGTTGTCCCTTATCCGTTTCACGGCCAGGCCGGGTTTCATGTATTCAACGCGAATGTCTTTCTTGGAAATACCGTATATGCTGAGCACGAGTTCCGCGTCAATCAGAGTGCCTGACCCGGGTTCATCGAGCGACACGCGTTTGCCGGCCAGATCCCTTATGCTGCGGATGCCCGAGTCTTTACGCGTCACGACGTGAATGCTCTCGGGATACAGGTTGGCAATAGCACGGAGCATGCGAAAAGGCTTTTCGCCCTCGAACGTGCCCGATCCGGTATAGGCCCAGTAGGCAATATCAGACTGCACAAATCCTGATTCAAGATGGCCGTGTTGCATATCCATGACATTTGCGACCGAACCGTTAGCCGACTGGGCGATGACCACGAGACCAGGCGGGCCGCAGCTACCGCCCTGGTTGCACGGGCGCGAACCCGGAGGATTGCTGACCGCACTGGCAATTATTCCGCCAATCGGGTAATAGGTACCCCCGACACCGCCGGTGCCGATGCGAAAAAATTGCAGATCATCCGCCTGGGTTGGAAAAATGGTACTGATTACAAAAAGGACCAGGCCCATCGATACTGGTAATGCCCGCATAATCTTCCAAAATATTGCCGTAAGACGCCAACCTTGAGTCTAGGTCATAACCGTCAATAATGTGGCATTTTGGTCGGGTAGACCGAGGGGCATTGCACGGTAACGGCGGAATTTTTACGATACCCGAATTTTATGTGAACTCAATCACAGTTATCGGGCTAGAAAACGAGCCTTTTGTTGCTATAACGCCACACATTAAAAATTAGAAATCGGGCGCGATCTTCCGCTCAGGACTGGACGCCAGACACCTCGCTGCCAGTCCTGTACCAACCCAGCCGGTCATGCAGCGCAACGACTTCTCCGACCAGGATTAGGGTGGGTGCGCGCACTTCGTTTTGCGCAATAATACCCGGTAGACTGTCGAGATCACCCACGAACACGCGCTGCTCGGTCGTAGTTCCTTTCTCGACCAGCGCCGCAGGCGTGTCGGGGGCACGACCATGTGCCTTCATCGAGCTGCAGATACGCTCGACGTTTTCGAGTCCCATGTAAAAAATAACGGTCTGGTTGGCGTGGCTGAGCATTTCCCAGTTAAGATCCTCACCGCCTTCGCGACGATGACCCGTAACGAAAATGCAGGCTTGTGAATAGTCACGATGGGTTAGCGGGATACCGGCATAACTCGCACAACCCGACGCCGCAGTTATGCCGGGAACAACCTGGAATTCGATTTTTTCATCGATCAGTTCGGCAAGTTCTTCACCCCCACGGCCAAATATAAATGGATCCCCACCCTTCAAGCGCAGTACGCGCTTACCTTCCTTCGCGAGGCGCACCAGCAGTTGATTTATATTTTCCTGGGGAATGGCATGATCCGATTTTGCCTTGCCTGCATAGATCTTCTCGGCATCGCGACGCACCATGTCGAGTATCGGGGGCGATACCAGTCGATCGTAAACCACGACATCGGCTTTCTGCATCAGGCGCAGGGCCTTGAAAGTAATCAGGTCCGGATCACCCGGACCCGCGCCCACCAGGTAAACTTCTCCCTTGACCGTATCGACATCGAAATCCTGCATCTGCTGTCGCAACGAATCCCGGGCATCCTTTACCCGTCCGGAAAAAACGAGCTCCGATACCCGGCCTTCAAGCACTGATTCCCAGAAACGTCGTCGTGACTCGACATCCGGCAGTCCAGTTTTCACTTCGTCGCGATACTCCTCGGCCAACCTGGCAAGTTCGCCATAGGCACCGGGAATACAACTCTCGAGTTTGGAGCGCAACATGCGCGCCAGTACCGGTGAAACCCCGCCGGTAGAAATCGCGATCTGTACCGGGTCGCGATCGATCATCGAAGGCATGATGAAGCTGCAAAGATCAGGATTATCGACCACGTTGACCGGGATATTACGGGCTTGCGCAAGCCGCGAAACTTCGCGATTCACGTCCTCGTCGTCAGTGGCCGCGATCACGCAAATCACCTGATCCAGGTCGGTCTCGGCAAATGCTCGTTGTTCAATTTCGAGCGTAGCACTTGCGGCCAGTTCCTGCATCCGGTCGCCTAACTCGATGGCGACAACCCGCACCCGGGCTTCCGCCTTTAACAGCAACTCGGCCTTGCGCGCGGCGATTGCGCCACCACCAACAACCAGGCAGGGCTGATCTGAAACTTTGTAAAAAACTGGCAGAAAATTCATCGATCATCCGTCTCCGGCTGAAGATTATAAACTGACCGGAGCGATTACGGCATCTTCACAATGGGGGATAAAAAAAGCCCGCTATTGCGGGCTTTTCGATACGTCGAAGCTTGCTACTGGTGCTTTTCGCGGTAATTGTCAATGGCCGCAGCAATAGCATCTTCGGCCAGTACCGAGCAATGGATCTTGACCGGCGGCAACGCAAGTTCCTCGGCGATTTGAGTATTCTTAATCTCCGCGGCTTCGTCCAGGCTCTTGCCTTTCACCCACTCGGTGACCAGCGAACTCGACGCAATTGCCGAACCGCAGCCGTAGGTTTTAAACTTGGCATCTTCGATAATACCGTCATCACCCACCTTGATCTGGAGTTTCATAACGTCGCCGCATGCAGGAGCACCCACCATGCCGGTTCCGACCGAGTCGTCGTCATCGAGCACACCCACGTTGCGCGGATTTTCGTAATGATCCAGTACTTTTTCACTATATGCCATGCTACACCTCGTGTGGAGCGCCTAATGCGCTACCCATTCAACAGAATTCAAATCTATGCCGTCCTTGTACATATCCCAGAGCGGAGACAGATCACGTAATTTCTCAACCGCTGCCCGCACCAGTTCGATCGTGTAATCGATCTCCCCGGCAGTGGTAAAGCGCCCGATGGTAAACCGTATGGAGCTGTGGGCGAGTTCGTCGTTGCGACCTAGCGCACGCAGCACGTAAGAAGGTTCGAGACTTGCCGAGGTGCAGGCCGAACCTGACGATACCGCAAGGTCGCGTAACGCCATGATCAGGGATTCACCCTCGACAAAATTAAAGCTGATATTCAGGTTTCCGGCGATCCGATGCTCGAGGTCACCGTTGACATAGACTTCTTCCATATCCTTCAGGCCATCGTACAGGCGATCTCGCAGCATACGGATACGTTCGTTTTCAGTGGCCATCTCTTCCTTCGCGATGCGAAACGCCTCACCCATGCCGACGATCTGGTGCGTGGCCAGGGTACCGGAGCGCATGCCGCGTTCGTGTCCGCCACCATGCATCTGTGCCTCGAGTCTGACGCGTGGTTTGCGTCGCACGTAGAGCGCACCGATCCCCTTGGGGCCATAGGTCTTGTGCGCGCAGAAAGACATCAGGTCTACTTTCATGCGCTCGAGATCAATCTCGACCTTGCCGGTCGATTGTGCTGCATCAACATGAAAGATTATGCCGCGTTCGCGGGTGAATTCACCGATGGTCTCGATATCCTGAATCACACCGATTTCATTGTTAACATGCATGACCGAGATCAGTATGGTCTGGTCGGTTGTTGCGGCTTTCAATTTTTCGAGATCGAGCAAACCGTTTTCTTCGGGATCCAGGTACGTGACGTCAAAGCCCTCACGTTCGAGCTGCCGACAGGTATCCAGCACTGCCTTGTGCTCGGTTTTCACGGTGATAACATGGTTACCCTTCTTGCGATAAAAATGGGCGGCTCCCTTGATAGCAAGGTTGTCCGCTTCGGTCGCGCCGCTGGTCCAGACAATTTCACGCGGATCCGCATTCACGAGATCGGCGACCTGCTCCCGGGCCAGGTCAACCGCCTGCTCCGCGGACCAGCCAAAAGCGTGGCTGCGCGACGCAGGATTACCAAAGTTGCCTTCGATGGTCAGGTATTCCGACATCTTGGCAGCAACACGTCCATCGATCGGCGTGGTCGCGCTGTAATCAAGATAAATGGGTAGTTTGATGTCACTCACTGCAAATTTCTCCAATCATTAACATTCTCCAGTCAGGCTATTGCCTCGGGGCGATTGATGAATCGTCCGTACTGGATATCCTGTTTCTTTACTAATTCACTTATATCTGGGCGATTAACGTATTGATCAAGCTTGATACTGCTTAAAAACCGGTAAAGATTGCAGGAGAGTTCAAACCATAACTGGTGCGTCAGGCATTTCTCGCCCTGCGAGCAATTACCCTTGCCGCCGCATTTGGTCATGTCGAGTTTCTCGTCGACTGACTGGATAATATCAGCGACCGAAATCTGGTCCGCTGGACGCGCCAGGCGATAACCGCCGCCGGGACCCCTGACTCCCTCGACCAGCCCGCCTTTGCGCAGTTTGGCAAACAGCTGCTCGAGATAGGAAAGCGAGATTCCCTGGCATTGAGAAATGTCCGCCAGCGTTACCGGACCCACCCTTTCGTGCAACGCTATATCCATCATTGCCGTTACGGCATAACGTCCCTTGGTAGATAATCGCATGAGATTCTGATTAATTCCTGACTAATTTAGTCAGGAATTATATAGATGACCGGGATCAGGTCAAGGTGTATTTCGTGTGGTCTTGATTAATATTTTCTAACGGTTCGATTTATAAAATTTAATTATTATAAATCAATATTTTATGCTCACAACTTAATGTTATTTATTGGATACTTTCAAGTGCTGCATCGGGTGAAAATAGTGTCCCTGATATAAACAGTAGCCAAGCCATTTATATAAAAACCGGTTCATCATCCACTTCTGTTCAATCATCCTGGCGATATACAGTGGGCCGCGCGTGCGCGAATGGAATTGCTGCACTTCGACGACACGTGCATCGTGGTAAACCTTCAGATGTAAATCCGGTTCAAACAAGGGCTGCCCGTTCTCTTCAAACTGGTAAGTCATGCGCAGCATTGTCGTGTACTTGCAGCGTTCAGTGATGGAAAGGAATAAATCCTGGTGCCCCGGCACCGACGAAACCATTTCGCTGGCGACACATAGATCCGGCGCAATGTTACGCAGGCGGATATAGTTCTGCTCGTAGAGTTCCATTAACCCGGCGAAGCTTCGCGCATTGGCATCGCGCCCTCGGCGAACCGGTGTGAGATCAAGCAGCATCAGATTGCTCCCTCTGGCACAGACGGTAACGTAAGCTCCGGTAAGACTGGATCGAATTGAAGCGATCGGGAATCAATATCAAGGTCCTGGATTTCTGTTCATTTATGAGCTTAAGAATAGCAAACCAACGGGTCTGGTAAACCTTGTTTTTACGGTAAAAATATGGTTGACCGCCTTGCTCCAGCTCGATTGACGCGCCTCTCGAATCAAAGCGCAATTTAATAATCTCCTGCCGAACCAGACTTCTGGATCCGTGCACGGCCAACAACAACACGAGTGCGAGAGCGGACAGCTTTAACAGGCCGGGTTGCTGAAAGAAAATAATCGCAACAGCAACCAGGCCATGGACGACCAGGAGCAAAGCAAGCTGCGATTTTGAAGGTTTAATTTCGTAATATTCTTGCAAACAACTTCCCTGTTAATCTTGCGCCGACATGTTGCGTAATACGCCGATAAATTGCCGGAGTTCTGGATCTGTAGCCTCGCTGCGTCCCAGCAACAGGTCGTACAGATCCGGGTCGGGCATTTCCAGCAGTATCTTGAACTTATCCTGATCTGCCGTTGAAGCAGACTCGTAGTGACGCTCGAGATACCTGCTCATGACGACGTCCAGCTCTTTCATGCCGCGACGGCACAACCAGCGCAAGCGTGACAGCTCGGACATCGATCGGTTAGATCTTACGCTGGACCAGCAGTTTCTTGGTCTCCGCGATCGCCTGTGCCGGGTTCAATCCCTTCGGACAAACCTTGGTGCAATTCATGATCGTGTGACAGCGATACAGCTTGAAAGGGTCCTCGAGTTCGTCAAGGCGTTCGCCGGCGGCTTCATCGCGACTATCGACAATCCATCGATAGGCATTCAGTAACGCCGCGGGGCCCAGGTAGCGGTCGCTATTCCACCAGTAACTCGGACAGCTGGTCGAACAGCAGGCGCACAGGATACATTCGTATAGGCCATCGAGCTTTTCGCGGTCTTCCCTGGATTGCAGGCGTTCGCGATCTGGCGGCGTTGCCGACTGCGTTTTCATCCAGGGTTCAACCGACGCATATTGCGCGTAAAAGTTGGTTAAATCCGATACCAGGTCCTTGAGCACCGGTTGGTGCGGCAGCGGGTATACTTTGACATCACCCTTGATTGTAGAAATAGACTGGGTGCAGGCCAGGGTATTGACGCCGTCTATATTCATCGAGCAGGAACCGCATATACCTTCGCGACAGGATCGACGCAACGACAACGTGGCATCCATCTCATCCTTTATCTTGAGCAACGCATCCAGCACCATCGGTCCACTGGTATCCAGGTCAACCTCGTAAGTGTCGGTGCGAGGATTCTCGCCACTATCCGGATCGAAGCGATAGACGATGAAACGCTTGATGTTGATCGCACCGGCGGCAGCCGCGAAATGCTTGCCCGGCTTAACGACGGAATTGGCGGGTAAGGTGAATTCTGCCATCTTGCTTAAATCCTCCCGGCTCTAGTAAACACGCTTTTTCGGTGGAATAACGTCACATTCATCACTGAGCGTGTACATGTGCACCGGGCGATAGTCGAAACTGACATTGCCCCTGTCATCGACCCACGACAGCGTGTGCTTCATCCAGTTATCGTCATCACGTTCCGGATAGTCTTCACGGGCATGACCGCCACGGCTTTCAGTGCGATTCAGGGCGCTCTGAATCGTGGCTTGCGCCTGCAACAATAAATTATCCAACTCCAGGGCTTCTACCAGGTCCGTGTTCCAGATCAGGCTGCGATCGGATAAACCCAGGTCCTGAAAACTCGCAAAGATGTTATTCATCTTGTCTACCCCTTCCTGCATCGAGTCACCGGTGCGGAAAACGGCAGCATGTTTTTGCATATCGCGCTGCATCGCGTAGCGGATTTTTGCGGTACCCGAGTCACCCGACGCATTGCGCACACGATCAAATCGATCGAGGATGCCATCACAAGCATCATTGGCGAGTGGCTTTTGCGGCATCCCGGGCTTGATAATCTCGGCGGCGCGCAGGGCAGCCGCACGTCCGAACACCACAATATCGAGCAGCGAATTCGAGCCCAGTCGATTGGCGCCATGCACGGAAACGCAGGCAGCCTCGCCGATGGACATTAGCCCGGGTACAACAGAATCCGGATCTCCATCCTTCAGGGTCACGACTTCGCCGTAATAGTTGGTCGGAATACCTCCCATGTTGTAATGCACGGTGGGTAATACCGGGATTGGTTCCCGGGTGACATCGACGCCGGCAAAAATTTCGGCCGATTCGGATATTCCCGGCAGGCGTTCATCGATGACTTCGGCGCCAAGATGTTCGAGGTGCAGGTGTATGTGATCCCTGTTCGGGCCTACCCCTCGCCCTTCGTTTATTTCAACCGTCATCGAGCGACTGACCACGTCACGTGACGCCAGGTCCTTGGCGTTGGGGGCGTAACGTTCCATGAAACGTTCACCATCCGAATTGGTTAAATATCCACCTTCGCCGCGCACGCCTTCGGTAATCAATACGCCCGCACCGTAAATACCGGTTGGATGAAACTGAACAAACTCCATGTCCTGCAATGGTAACCCAGCACGTACCACCATACCGCCGCCATCACCGGTGCAGGTATGGGCCGAGGTTGCGGAAAAATAGGCGCGACCGCAACCACCGGTGGCCAACACCACGGTGTGGGCACGAAAACGATGCAATTCACCGGTTGCCAGGTCCCATGCCACCACGCCCCGGCAAACGCCATCTTCCATGATCAGATCGATTGCAAAATATTCAACGAAAAACTCGGCCCGGTGCTTTAACGATTGCTGGTAAAGCGTGTGCAGTATCGCGTGCCCGGTACGGTCCGCCGCGGCGCAGGTGCGCTGTGCAGTGCCCTCGCCAAAATTCGTGGTCATGCCGCCGAAAGGTCGTTGATAAATCTTGCCTTCCTCGGTACGTGAAAACGGTACCCCGTAATGCTCGAGTTCGATGACCGCGGGGACCGCCTCGCGACACATGTATTCGATTGCATCCTGGTCACCCAGCCAATCGGATCCCTTGATAGTATCGTACATATGCCACTGCCAGCTGTCGGGGCCCATGTTGCCGAGCGAGGCACTCATTCCACCCTGTGCTGCAACCGTATGACTGCGGGTCGGGAAAACCTTGGTAATGCAGGCCGTAGAAAGGCCCACCGCGGCCATGCCGAGGGTGGCGCGCAATCCTGCACCGCCGGCGCCGACAATAACGACGTCGTAGGCATGATCGATCAACTTGTATTCACTCGCCATGGTTTAAGCCCCGAAAGAAATTTTCAGCACCGAAACCACGCCGATGGTGCCGACCAGCAAACATGCAAGATTCGAAACTAGCAACAGCGCGGTGCGCCGGGCATGCGATGCAACGTAATCCTCGATGACGACCTGCAATCCAAGTTGCGCATGGTAAAACGTGACGATGATCAACAGTATCAGCGCGATAGTCACCCAGGTTTGCTGGATCCAGCCGGTCAGCGTCGCGTGATCTACTGGCAATGCAGCAAGACTAAAGCCGATCCACAGTACCAGCGGAATCAACAGCAGCGCGGTCAAGCGCTGACGCCAGAAATGGGTCGTGCCGTCTTTGGCCGAGCCGAGGCCTTTAACCCGGGCAAGCGGTGATCTCAGGTCAGTCATGGTCCGGCTACCCCCGCAACCACCCAGGTTACAATGGTTAGCAGGACCGCCAGCGCGATCGCCAGCTTGGCGGTGATATCGACAACCTCGAGCTCGAATCCATACCCGACATCCCAGAACAGGTGCCTGACACCGTTACAAAAATGCAGGTACAAAGAAAACACAAAACCGAGTAAAAAAATCTGGCCATACCAGCTTTCCAGGTGCGGCACCAGCGACTGGTATGCCGAAGCACCCTCGGCGGCACTTGCCAGTATCCAGACCAGCAGTACGCATCCTAGAGCCAGTATTACGCCGGTAATGCGATGCGCAATCGACAGTAAGGCGGTGAGCGGTAATCGATAGATTTGTAAATGCGGAGACGTAGGATGATTGTTATTGGACATCGTCGATTACCAGGTTACGAGTTACTACTCAGGCAAGAATTCCTGTCCATCAGAAATCAATACAGCGACCATTTTTTTCCCAATCGCCATATCGGGTCGGTTCCTTGCCTTTCGGCCCACCATATTCTTTCGGCTTCTGGTCCTGCTTGCCTACCTTAGCCTCGTCCTCGTCGATCTCCGACGGTTTATCTGCTGATTCCTGTTCCGACATTCAAGCTGAAAACTCTGTTTTTTGTTCGCGAAAATTCTAACACAGTAAAATAAGCGGGCGCTCATAAATGATATGCCGCTAACCACATGGAGCGAACTTATATGGCTTTGATTGAAAAATCTACTGATTTAGCAATTGCGGAATCAATTGCTCGTATGGCACGTAACCATTGAACATGGCACCATCACTCGCATAGAGTGCGGGCGTGCCGGTAACACCGATGCGATTGCCGAGCAGGTAACCGTCATCGACATACTGAGCCGAATCGCAGTCCTCGGATGAAGGCAGTGAACCCATCTCGACACCCTTGGCGATGCTCATCGCGGTGAGCTTGTCATCGGCACACCAGACCTTTTTTAGATTGCGATATCCCGGACCGCGATTACCGCCGCGTGGATACGGAAAATAGTGAACCGAAATGCCCGCTTCCTGCAGGTACTTCACCTCCTTGTGCAATTGCTGGCAGTATCCGCAACTGGTATCGGTAAATACATTCAACACCGCGAGTTCCTCGTTGACCGCGGGGAAAACGATTTGTTTTGACTGATCGAAGCTCGCGAGTTCCTGCACGATTAAATCGCGGCGACTCATCTCGGTCATGTTGCGCGCCATCTTGAGGTCCACCAGGTCGCCGATAAAGACGTAACGTCCCCCTTCGATCAGGTAGGCAAACTTGTTACCAAAGCGGGTTTGATAGACCCCTTCAACACCGGTTGCGGTCGCCGGTTCTACCTGGTCAGTACCGAGGCGCAACTTGAGCAAACGCGTCATGTCCTCGATCGATTCTTCAGCTGCATTAACAACCGCGAACGACATCATCGCGACGAGACTGGCTAACAGCGCCTGTGGGATCATTTTATTCATTATGATTTAAAGATAGGCCAAATTTGAGGTATTAGTCTAACTATGCGCTATAAAGTTCGTTTTTTCCAGATCAGGCAGCGATTATTAGCTGGCATATCTACATCCTGAACCAGTTCCAGGTTAACCCGACTGGCCATTTCATCAATCCATTCGAAGTCCCTGATG
Source organism: Gammaproteobacteria bacterium (assembly GCA_029862005.1). NCBI lineage: Bacteria > Pseudomonadati > Pseudomonadota > Gammaproteobacteria > Gammaproteobacteria bacterium. The sequence goes on from JAOTYD010000010.1 coordinate 100,942, forward strand.
CCGCTCGCGCTATCGCGTGATTTCAAAAAAGCGTCAAACCTTGCGTTACTCTCCGACGTGTAGTTGCCCGCATAGTTAAAAGGACCATAGACCGCGAACACGCCATCCGGTTTCAGGCGAGCCGCTGCACCCTCGACTGTTTTTTCGACCGCCGCTTCACCCATGATATGCAAACAATTGGCCGAATAAATCACGTCATATTGCGCCTCCGGCCACTTCCCCAGCACATCGAGTTCGATCGGTGGCGGTAAATTTTCCAGTTTCGAATCCCTTATCCAGGCCTCGATAACCGGCAAACTCGACTCGAGTTCCGAAGTTTGCCAGCGAATCTCAGGTATCTGGCTGGCAAAAAAAACTGCATGTTGCCCGGTGCCGCTGCCAATCTCGAGTATGTCACCCGTTAAATACGGTTTGATGGCTTCAAAAATAACCGTCTTGTTTTGCTCGGCGGCTTCGGCAAATGGCAGGCTCATGATTCGGCATCGCGGTTGGCATTGCGCAGACGCGCAAGTTTCTCCGCAATCTTGATTTCCAGTCCTCGATCGACCGGATGGTAATACTGCCGAACCGACAGGCCTTCGGGGAAATAGGTTTCTCCTGCTGCAAACGCATCCGCCTCGTCATGGGCATAGCGATAGTCTTTACCGTAGCCCTGCTCCTCCATGAATCGGGTTGGCGCGTTGCGCAAGTGCATCGGCACCTCGAGACTGCCGGAGTCACGCGCATCCTGCATCGCCTCCTTGTAGGCACTATAGAGCGCGTTACTCTTGGCGGCACAGGCAAGATAAACGATCCCCTGCGCAATCGCGAGCTCGCCCTCGGGACTGCCCAGGCGTTCAAATGTCTGCCAGCCATTGAGACACAGCTCGAGTCCGCGCGGATCCGCGATGCCAATATCTTCAACGGCCATGCGTACAACCCGCCGGGCGATATACCTCGGATCACAACCACCATCGATCATGCGGCAGAACCAGTAAAGCGCGGCATCCGGATCCGAGCCGCGCACCGATTTGTGCAATGCGGATATCTGTTCGTAAAAGAGGTCACCTCCCTTGTCGAAGCGTCGTGGTCCCTGCTGCGCGATTTCTGCAACCAGCGCCGCGTCGATCTGGCTGTCTTCGGCCAGGTCGCTGATGATTTCGAGATAGGTCAGGGCGCGTCGTGCATCACCATCGGCAACCCGTGCCAGCAGCGCGCAGGCCTCTGCATCGACACCAAGCCCGAGTTCGCCAAGCCCCTGTTCCCTGTCCTCGAGCGCACGCCTAACGACCTGCTCGATATCTTCGGGCAGGATCGGTTTTAAGACGTAGGTTCGAGTACGCGAAAGCAGTGCATTATTAAGCTCAAAGGAAGGATTTTCGGTGGTTGCACCGACGAATAGAATCGTACCATCCTCGATGTAAGGCAGAAACGCATCCTGCTGTGCCTTGTTGAATCGATGCACTTCATCAATAAACAGCACCGTGGGGCCCTGGAACTGTCGCGCCTGGTCAATCGCCTCGCGTATGTCCTTAATCCCGGCAAGGACCGCGGATAAGGTGATAAATTGAGCATCGGAGTACTCGGCAATGAGCCTGGCAATCGTTGTTTTACCGGTTCCGGGTGGCCCCCAGAAGATCATCGAGTGCAGCCTGTTGGCCTCGATCGCCTGGCGCAATGGTTTGCCGGGTGCAAGCAAATGTGACTGGCCAAAGACCTGGTCCAGCTTGCGCGGACGCATACGATCCGCAAGCGGCTTGAATCCCGTTTCCGCATTAAATAAATCAGTCATGGCCGGCAACATGGAACGGCTGAAAGCTAGCCGCCCACACCATAGACATCAACGCCATCCGGAGGTACAAACTTGAACGTGGCCGGATTGTGCACCACTCCGAGGCGCAAATTTTCAAATACGATCTGGGTGCTTTGTCCGAACTGGTCCTGTAACTCCATCGCACGCACACGGCCATCTTCGAGGCCGATAAAAATACGCTGGTATTCAAGGTCATTGGCCAGCGGTTCAAGCTCGATCCAGTAAAGGAATTTGCGTTGCCCGACTTCACTGACTTTGAATTGCTGCGTGACGTCTGATTCTTTCATCAGGATCATAATCGGGGCGTTCGATATGCTTTCATCCATCGGTTTGACCGTGACCTGGTCGAGCTCCACGTCGTAAATCCAGAGTTCACTGCCATCGGCGATGATACGTTGCTCAAAGGGCTCGGCGTAAATCCAGGCAAACTTGCCAGGGCGCTGCAGCGCCAGCGTGCCGCGGCTCTGTTGCACGATATTCTTGTCTTCATCGAGCAATGTCTGTTTGAACTCGGCGCTCAGGTTATCCATTTTCTTGAGTGCCGTCTTGAGGCGTTGCTCTGCATCCGCGGCCATTGTCGAGAACGACAGGCTGCCGATCAGTCCGATGAGTAGTAGTGGCAGTAATTTCATTTTCAGTCAGCTGGTGGCGGCGGTGGCGCCAGAACTTCGCGGCTGCCATTCGATTGCACCATCGACACGACGCCGGATGCTTCCATTTCTTCAATCATGCGCGCGGCCCGGTTATAGCCGATCTTCAGGCGTCGCTGCACGTAGGATATCGATGCCTTGCGAGTTTCGGTAACCACCGCGACCGCCTCGTCATAAAGTGGATCCTCTTCTTCACCGTTAGAATTCCGGGGTGTTTCTCCCGGCAATATCGCCGCGGTTGACTCTTCAAGGACATCGGGAATGTAGTTTGGTTCACCCGATTTCTTGATCTCGTTGATAACGGCATGCACTTCATGGTCATCGACAAATGCACCGTGAACGCGTTCTGGCACACTGGTGCCGGGTGGCAGGTAAAGCATATCACCGTGGCCGAGCAGGGTTTCCGCACCCATTTGATCGAGAATGGTGCGCGAGTCTATCTTGGACGATACCTGGAACGCGATACGAGTCGGAATGTTTGACTTGATCAACCCGGTAATAACATCCACCGAGGGACGCTGGGTTGCGAGCAATAAATGTATACCCGAAGCACGCGCTTTCTGGGCGAGTCGCGCAATCAATTCCTCGACCTTTTTACCCACGACCATGATCATGTCGGCAAATTCATCGACCACGACCACGATATACGGCAAGGTTTCGAGGTCTTCAGGTTCCGCACTGGGATCGAGCAACAGTTCTTTTTTATCAAATAATGGATCCTTGATCGGTTTACCCGCGTCAACCGCATCACGAATTTTACGGTTGTAGCCCGCAATATTACGCACCCCGAGTGCCGCCATCAGGCGGTAGCGTCGTTCCATCTCTGCAACGCACCAGCGCAGCGCATTCGCCGCCTCCTTCATGTCGGTAACCACCGGCGCAATCAGGTGTGGAATACCTTCATAGATATTGAGCTCGAGCATCTTCGGGTCGATCAGGATCATGCGCACATTTTCGGGTGTCGACTTGAACAGAATGCTGAGCAGCATCGCGTTGATCGCAACTGATTTGCCGGAACCGGTGGTACCGGCAACCAGCAGGTGCGGCATTTTGGCCAGGTCGACAACCACCGCTTCGCCGCTGATGTCTTTACCGAGCGCGAGCGTTAGCGGTGAAGCCGCCTGGTCGAAACTCTTGGACTGAATAATCTCGCTCAGGGCCACCAGCTCACGATTCTCGTTGGGTATTTCAAGTCCCATCACCGATTTGCCTGGAATGATTTCGACAACTCGAACCGCGATTACCGAAAGCGCGCGGGCCAGGTCCTTGGAAAGATTCGAAATCTGGCTTACCTTGACACCCGGCGCTGGCAGGATTTCAAAACGCGTGATGACCGGTCCCGGATGCACCGATTCAACCTCGATCTCGATACCGAAATCGAGCAGCTTCAGTTCGAGCTGTTGCGACATCGCCTCGAGTGCAGACTTGGAGTAGCCTGCAACTTTCGGTTTCGGTTTATCGAGTAGCGCCAACGGCGGAATTGTGCTGTTGCCCTTGCCGGTGGGCTTGAACAGCGGAATCTGCTTTTCTTTCTCGACCCGGACACTCGGTTCGATGTGTTCGACGACGGGCTCGATTTTTAGCGGTTTACGTTTTTCGAGTTTCCTCTGTTGTACCTGGAAAACCTGATCGCGCTCGCTACGGTTACGATTGCCTTCTACCCGGTCGCGCATCATGTAGTAGCGATCGAGAAGCTTGTCCAACGACAGCAGCGTGTACTTGCCGATATTGTCGACCACGGCAAGCCACGAAAGCCCGGTAAACAGGGTCAAACCGGCCAGAAACAGCGCCAGGTGCATGACCGTGGCGCCGACAAATCCCAGTCCCTGGGAGAAATAGGTACCGGTGATCTGCCCGAGAATGCCGCCCGCATCGAGCGGCATGGCACCCGGTTCAACGGAAAAATGGAGGCTCGACAGTGCGCAACCCGATATTAACGTGAGCACGAAGCCGCTCCAGCGAATGATCAGCAGGTGGTAACGGTCCTCGGGGCTCAAATCGCGCATTTTGACCAGGATCATGCCATTGTAAATCAGCATGATGGGCAGCAGGAAAGCGAGGAAACCGAACAGGTAAAAAATCAGATCCGCGACCCAGGCGCCGGCGGCTCCGCCGAAGTTGCTGATTTCACTGTTGGTGCCGCTGTGCGACCAGGAGGGGTCCAGCGCGTCGTAACTGAACATCGCGACCAGGAAGTAAGCCGCGAGTGCGAACGACAGTAACATGCCCGCTTCGCGCAGGCGTTGATTAACCTGACCAAACATGAGCCTGGCATCCCTTTCTTTGGAACGTGGTTTGTGTCTTGCTTGCGCCACTTTGTTAGATGTCCTGCATAAATCGGACTATTTTACATGATCCACTCGCGCGGGAACCAGAATTAATCCCATTGAATTTACCTACCCAAACGCCATATAGTCATTTATATTTTTTGACATTACTATTAACGTCTTTTCAAGCCTTTTCATTCTGAGAGCATTTAATGTCCGATCCTATTCATCGCCGGGTGATTATCCTCGGTTCCGGCCCGGCCGGATATACGGCCGCGCTTTATGCAGCACGCGCCAATCTGAATCCCACCGTCATTACCGGGCTTGAAGCCGGGGGTCAGTTAATGACGACCACCGATGTCGACAACTGGCCCGGCGATGTCGAAGGCCTGACCGGTCCGGTGTTGATGCAGCGCATGCAGCAACACGCCGAGCGTTTCGATACCGAAATTATTTTCGATCACGTCAACGAGGTGTTTCTGCAGGAAACGCCCAAGCGGCTGGTTGGTGACAGCGGCACCTACACTTGCGATGCATTAATCATCGCCACCGGTGCAAGCGCGATGTACCTGGGCGTACCTTCCGAGGAGAAATTTCTCGGCAAGGGTGTCTCGGCCTGTGCTACCTGTGACGGGTTCTTTTTCCGGGGCCAGAAAGTTGCAGTGATCGGTGGCGGCAACACCGCCGTCGAAGAGGCGCTTTATTTGTCAAACATCGCGTCCGAGGTCACGCTGGTTCACCGGCGAGATGCTCTGCGTGCAGAAAAGATTCTGCAGGATCAACTATTCGAAAAGGCGAAGAATGGCAACGTCAATATAGAATGGTTCAACGTATTCGATGAAGCATTGGGTGATGATTCCGGCATTACCGGATTGCGAATCCGTAATGTAAAGGACGATAGCACGCGCGAACTCGAATTGTCGGGCATCTTTATCGCCATTGGTCACAGGCCCAATACCGATATTTTTACCGATCAGCTCGACATGAAAGGTGGCTATATCACGGTCCACGGTGGCGCCGACGGCAATGCCACCGCGACCAGCATCGAGGGTGTTTTTGCGGCGGGTGACGTCATGGATCATGTTTATCGCCAGGCGGTTACCTCGGCAGGTAGTGGCTGCATGGCAGCACTCGATGCTGAAAAGTATCTCGATGCCAAGGAACTCGAATAATGCCGAGCTGCGCGTCAGCGTCACTCACACCCTGGGTGAAGTAAGCGCAAGCGACTGGGACGCGCTGGGCGACAGCAGTTATCCCTTCACGCGACACTGTTTTCTCAACGGGCTGGAACTGCATGACTGCCTGGAGCCGTTCGGCTGGCATCCGGTTTATTTCCTGGTGCACCGTGAACAGCAGCTGGTTGCCGCGATCCCATGTTACATCAAGACCAATTCCTACGGTGAACTGGTGTTCGACCACGCCTGGGTCAATGCCTACCAGCGCAGCGGGCTCGATTATTATCCGAAACTGGTCTCTGCTATCCCCTATACGCCGGCGACGGGCGAACGCTTCCTGATCAATCGCGAGCAGGTCACCGAGACAGATGCACAACAGCTGTTACGTGGACTCTTGTGCCAGGCCATTCAGGGATTTTGTGAAGACCAGAAACTGAGCTCCTGGCATATCCTGTTTGCCGAAAAGGAAATTCTGGATTCCCTTGCAGAGCGCGCGATCATGCAGCGCAGCGACATTCAGTTTCACTGGCAAAACAGTGACTACCGCGACTTCGACGATTTTCTATCCAGTTTGAACTCACGCAAGCGCAAGAATATCAGGAAAGAACGCAGTAGCGTGGCTGCGCAGAATCTCGACATCACGATGCAGCCAGGCGGCAGCATCGACGCACGCGAGTGGCAACAGATCCATAACCTGTACGCCGGCATATACCAGCGTAAATACGGTACTGCCACATTAACTGCGGATTTCTTTCAGCACCTGGGACAGCAGATGCCCGAACAGGTACTCGCATGCATTACCCGTGACCAGGGGAAGATCGTCGCCACTTCACTGTTTTTCCGCAGCGACACGCATCTTTACGGACGCGTCTGGGGCTGTGATCAATACTTTCGCCACCTGCATTTCGAATGCTGTTATTACCAGGGTATCGACTACTGTATTGCCGAAAAGCTGCAGTGCTTCGATCCGGGTGCGCAGGGCGAGCACAAGCTGGCCCGGGGTTTCCTGCCAACCACGACCTGGTCCGGTCACTGGATCGCACATCCACAGTTTCGCGAGGCGATCGAACAGTTTTTACACCAGGAGCGGCGCTACATCGACAGCTACCGCAAGGACTTACTGGAGCACTCTCCTTTCAAATCGACCGCCTAGTTATATTTCACTTTAAATATATTATATAATTATTTGATTTATATATGATTCCTTGGTTAGAACCAACAGACAACCCACATTTCCCTGACACCGCTGCGGTGCTTGCGGAACCGGCCGGATTACTGGCCGCTGGTGGCAGGCTCGATGTCGAGTGGCTGCTGGTTGCGTATCGACAGGGTATCTTTCCCTGGTTCAGCGAAAACGAGCCCATCCTGTGGTGGTGTCCTGCGCCGCGCACGGTCCTTTACCCGAAACGGTTTTATCAAAGTAAAAGCCTGCAGAAGCTGGCCCGTCAGCAGCGTTACCAGATTACGCTCGACCAGGATTTCGAAGCCGTTATCGAAGCCTGTGCGGGAGACCGCAAAGGCCAGAGTGGTACCTGGATCAACTCGCAAATAATCGACGCCTATATCGAAATGCACGGCGCCGGTTTTGCACACTCGATCGAGTGTCGCCATGGGGACGAGCTTGTCGGGGGACTCTACGGTATCGCGCTCGGCCGGGTATTTTTTGGCGAATCCATGTTCAGCCACGTGGCCAATGCGTCGAAGCTTTGCCTCAAGTACCTGGTTGATTCGGGGCGCTACGAAATGATTGACTGCCAGCTGCCAACCGAGCATTTACACTCGCTGGGGGCAATCGAAATCGGTCGCGAGGAATTTGAATCGGCCTTGAATCGCTGGATTTAGACGATCAATTGATTCCGGGATTATCCGGCAAGGCCGTTAATCACCGATTTAGGCGATAGCCTCGATATCAACCAGCATCGACGCTTCCGCCAGCGCTGTAAACCAGGTTTCCACCCCGCGTCCCGGGAGAAAAAGGATAGCTCGGCCTGGGCTGAAAGTTGAGTTGCACTGGTGTCAGTATCTTGCGAGGCATATCGAATTCTCCGCGGGATAATTTAAAATCCTTTTACGTTAGGCCCCGGGCTAAATCCAGTGCCTAACGATTTTGGCCAGTGCAAATTTATCTCTGCACTATTTCCCTGTAATCGGACCCGTTAATCGCAGTTTACGGCCGACTATCGCTCCCCGATACTATTGACCTGTATCAAAATCCGGGATTCCACAAAAGTTATATTGCAGATTCGAATAACGATTAATGTTGCATCGACCCCGTAAACCTGACTGCAACGTTGGAGAAACTTATGAAGCTTTCCAGAACACTTATCGGCTGCCTGGTGGCGCTCACGTTGAATGCCTACGCTGGCAATACCTCTGCACCGGCGGGCGCAAGCGTTTATATCGTGTCTCCTGTTCACGGTGAGGTGGTCACGTCACCACTCAAAGTCGTGTTCGGATTATCCGGAATGGGCGTTGCACCCGCAGGCGTTGACAAAGCTAAAACCGGACATCATCACCTGCTGATCGATACCGGTGTACCTGATCTGAACCGACCCATTCCGGCTGACGATAATCATCGGCACTTCGGCGGTGGTCAAACCGAGGTCGTGATCGAGCTCGCACCGGGCGAACATACACTGCAGTTGCTGCTCGCCGACTTCAGCCATACGCCGCATAATCCGGCGGTCATGTCGAAGCAAATCGGCATCACGGTAAAGTAGGATCAGGTTATTACAGGGCTTTTTTTGTCCCGACCTGGCATTCGATACATGGGACACATGAGTTGTCTGTGAGCCTTGCACCTGGCGCACGCTTCATGAGCAACAGAATAACTAAACTGTTGCTGCCGATTGTTGCCGCCTTGCTGGCGAGCTGCGCGACCGCACCAACAACTGCGCTGCGGTCAGGCAACAGCATCCAGTCCCAGGACCCGC